>JAHBTB010000003.1 GCA_019638795.1 Fimbriimonadaceae bacterium
CGAACCGGCTGTCGTCCGAAACATGGACGACCACGTACAGGTCGCCCGTGTGCCCGCCTCCCAGTCCGTCGTTACCCTGCCCCGAAGCCCGCAACGTCATCCCCGACTCCACCCCCGGGGGGACCGTGATCGACACTTCGGCGTCCGAAACTTCTGTCTTCCTGCCGTGACAGGTCTTGCAAGGGTCGCTGATCTTTTGGCCGGACCCTTGGCATGTGGGGCACGTGGTCTGCGTCCGCATGCTCCCCAGAAGCGTCTGGGCGACTCGGACGACGACGCCGGACCCGTTGCAGTTCGGACAGGTCGGCGGAGCCGAGCCGTCGGCCGTGCCGTTGCCGCCACAACTCCGGCACACTCGCTCGCGCTTGTACCGCAGGGTGCGCTCGACTCCCGTGAGGACTTCGCGGAGGGTGACGACCGTCTCGGCGCGCAGGTCGTCGCCATCACGATGTCCCGGACGACGGTTGCGTTGGTGGCCGCCCCCCGCCGCACCAAAGAACTGTTCGAAGATGTCGGCAAAGCCGCCGCCCGACATGAAGTCCGCCGCCGACCCTGCGCCGGGCTGGTCGTCGGTCACTCCGTAGTTGTCAAACCTGGCCCGTTTGTCGGCGTCCGAAAGGATGCTGTAGGCCTCGCTGACCTCTTTGAACTTCTCCTCCGCCCCGGGGTCGTCACGGTTGACGTCGGGGTGGTACTGACGGGCCAGCTTGCGGTAGGCAGTCCGAATCTGGTCCGAAGTGGCGTCACGGGGCACGCCCAGCACGGCGTACGGGTCAGTGACAGCCATACCGCGTCAGTCTTCTTTTTCCTCGTCGCCCTGCCCGGCTTCCTCTTGCTCGGCCAGGTCGTCCAGGCTCAAGTCGCCGTCCTCTTCGACGGCCTCTGGCTCAGCTTCGTCTTCATCCAGCAAGTCAACCAAGCTGGTCGCGCCGGCGTCGTCAGTTTCATCCTCGTCGTGCTCGTGCTCGTGCTCGTCGTCATCGTCACCGAACACGCCTCCGGCCTTAGCCAGCACCTCAGACTCGTCCTCGTCGATAGCGGGGAGTAGAAGCCCGATCTCGCCCAGGTCGAGTTTGTCCAGGGCCACCAGTTCGTCGTCCATCTCGACGGTGGCGTGGGCATCCGAACCGAGGATCGGCTTGATCTTGCCCGCCGCGATTTCGGCAAGGGCAATGCTCAAGGGATGGTTGGAATCAATCCGCACCAATGGGGGCGCACCCTCCTTGAGTTGCTTGGCACGCTTCGCCGCCAGGTTTGCCAGGACAAACTTGCCGTATTCCTGGTCGTTCAAGATGTCAGGCGAGGGAAAGATCTTCTCTTGGGCGGCCATGGGCAGTCTGACACTGTACCTTCTCACTGGCAAAGCCGGTAGGGCGGACCGGGAAAGTCCTACGCGTACGCGCGCATACTGCTCTTCGAACCCCGATGGCAGACCGTCCCGAGACCTTGATCCAGCACCTCGCCGAAGAGACGCACGACCGCCATGCCGTCGTCCCCCCGATCTATCAAACTTCCCTCTTTGTCTACGACGACGTCGAGACCTTCCGTAAATCGTTTCAGTCCGACGAGCCTGACCTGCACACGTACAGCCGCGTCAGTAACCCGACGCTGGACGTCGCCGAGAAGAAGATCGCCGCCCTCGAAGGTACCGACCGTTGCCGATTGTTCTCCAGCGGCATGGCAGCTATTTCGGCAGCCATAATGTCTTGCGTCCGAAGTGGGTCGCACGTGGTGTGCGTGGACACGGTGTACGGGCCGACCAGGATCTTTTTGACGGACTACCTGCCCCGGTTCGGCGTCACCGTCACCTTTGTCGACGGACGCGACCCGGCGGACTTTGAGAGGGCCACGACCGAGGCCACCACCCTCTACTACCTGGAGTCACCAAGCAGCGTGCTGTTCCGTCTCCAAGACCTCGCCGCCGTCGCCGCGATCGCAAAGGCCAGGGGGATATCGACGGTCTGCGACAACAGTTGGGCGTCGCCGGTCTACCAACAACCCGCCCGGCTAGGCATCGACATCGTCGTCCACAGCGCGACGAAGTACCTCGGCGGGCACAGTGACGTCGTCGCCGGGGCCCTTTGTACGGACTCCAAACGGTTCAACACGTTGCTTGACGCCGAGATCAGCTTGTTCGGCGGGACGTTGCCCCCCTTCCCTGCGTGGTTGGTGCTCCGGGGTCTTCGGACCCTGCCCGTCCGACTCAGGGCGGTCGGCGAAACCGCGACCACCGTCGCCAAATACCTCCAGACCAGGCCCGAGGTCGAAGAAGTCTTCTATGTCGGACTGCCCGACTACCCCCAGGCCGACCTGAGGGACAAGCAGCTCAACGGCGTGACCGGCCTGGTCACTTTCATGCCCGCCGCCCAAGACGAGGCTAAGGTCGTCGCCTTTGTCGAGAAGCTCCGCCTGTTCCAGATCGGGGTCAGTTGGGGCGGTCACGAGAGCCTGGCCGTCCCCCTTCAGCAACAACCTATGGACTGGCCCGAAAGCCGCTGGCTGGTCCGGTTGTATTGCGGACTCGAGCACCCCGACGACTTGATCGCCGACCTGGACAATGCCCTGGGATGTCTGGGCTAGAGCACGAGGCCTAACCTAGCCGTAAATCTTCTCGCTGTCCCACCCTTCGACCTGGGTGCGGAGGGCGCAGAGTTGGCCGACATGGTAGGCGTCGTGCAGCACAATGTACGAGGTGACCAGCTTGAGGGCTTCGTCGGTGCCCAGGGCAAACCCTTTGTCCAGGGCCCTCGCCCGGAGGGCCTTGTATTCGGCCATCTGACCATCAAAGTCCGTGGCGGTTGGTACGTAGGAACCCCATGCGTACTTCTCACCGGCGAGCGCGGTCTCTAGGGCGACGGCACACTCCGCAAGGTGGACGGGCAGCTCGCCCGGGCTGAACGCGTCGGGATAGAGCTTGGTGGCCCGGGCGGCGGCGGGCAAGTCGGCAAACGCACGGTCAAGTTGGGCTCCGACCGAATCGCATTGGGACCGGCAAAGTTCTTGGGCGTCCATGGGCCCAAAGTATAGTTCCGGGCCGGGAGGACCAGATGGACGGGCACGAACGGGAATGTGTTGACACCGACCTCCTGTTCCGCGCTTACTCCGCGGGCATCTTTCCCATGGGTTCCGAGGACAGCGACGAACTCGGCTGGTACCGACCCACCACCCGGTGCCTCTTCCCCATCGAGGGCATCCACGTCTCGAAGTCGCTGGCGCGGACGCTGCGGCAGGCCCGGTTCAAGGTGACCTTCGACCAAGCGTTCGGCCAGGTCGTCGTCAATTGCCGTCGCCCCCGCGACAACTGGATCACCGAACCGGTCGTCAGGCTGTACACCGACGCCCATGACGAGGGATGGGCGCATTCGTGCGAGGTGTGGGAAGGCGACACCCTCGTCGGCGGCACTTACGGGTTGGCCGTCGGCGGCTGCTTCTGCGCCGAGTCGATGTTCCACCGCCGTACGGACGCGAGCAAGGTCGCCCTGCACCACATGGTCACCCAGTGCAGAAACCTGGGGTTTGTGCTCTTCGACGCCCAGATACCTAACCCCCACCTGATGTCTCTCGGCGCGGTGACGATGGGCCAACGCGAGTACATGCGCCTTCTGCGGGACGTTCTTCGCGTCCAGACTCCGTGGAGCCGCTGCGAAGAATCCCGGTAATTCTTGCGAGACGCCCCGTATTTCCCTCCCCGAAGATTGCACTGTCTCCCAAGGACGGGGGCAAGCAGGAAGTGTGCAGGGATGGCGCGTAAGAATCTCAAAGTCGTCAGGCTGATCGAGCCGGATTTGTGCCTGGAGTGCCGCTTCGCCCATATGGCCCAGGTCGAAATGAAAGACGGGTCAGTCCAACGCATGGTCCACTGCCGCCGGCTGGACTGCGACAACTGGGACTACCAAAGCGCCGAAAGCGCAGTCAGTGTCGACGCAGAAGACGAAGCCGCCTGAGCGCTAGTGGGCCGCCCGGGCCGACTCCAGGGTGCCGTCCATGACGATCTCCAAACCATCGTCGGTCTGCCGGAACGTCCCACAGGGCCCGCCACCGTCGCTGACGTAAGGCTGGCGGCCGACGATCTCACCGTCAAACGAATAGACCGGGAAGTAGTACTGCGCGACCTTCTCGGCCCGGCCCTCGATGTAATGTCCGATCAGTGACCGTCTAAACCGGTCGGACGACAGGTTAGGCCCCGACCCGTGGACAATGGATCCGTTGAAGAAAAGGACATCCCCTGCCTTCATGAGCACCGGCTCGGGTCTCAACCCAGGCGGCAACGGGGTCTGGTCGATGGTGAAACTCGCCGTCGGGTCGGCCCGCTTGGGGCAAAGGATCGGCAACTCGTGGGTGCCGGGGACGACTTGGAGGCAACCGTTCTCGGTGTCGCAGTCATCCAGGGCCAGCCACGCCGCCGCACAGGTACCGGGTTCGGCCCGGAGATAGCTCTGGTCTTGGTGAAGCGCTTGCCCCTTTGCCCCGGGCGGCTTGAAGTACACCATCGTCTGCACGGCCAAGGGCGTCTCGCCGAGACAAGCGGTCAGCACATCGCGCAAGCGGCGGTCAAGCATGAACCGCATGCACTTCGCGTCGCCTCGGTGGGGCTGAAGAAGCCGTGGATACCGCCGCAACGGGTCGTCGGAAGTCAAGTCGACCCCTCCCTCCGCCCAGCCGTCTCCGCCACGCCCGTGCATAGCCGAAAAATGGTCACGAAACTCCTGCACTTCGCCAAAACCAAACAAATCCGGCACAAGAACATATCCTTTTGATGAAAATGTGCGAGAAACTTGATCTAAATCATAAGACATGGTTTATCCTCCCAATGAGCGCGGCAAACGACCCGTATGGGGTCGAGGGTGAAACTGTGGTTCCATCAGGCTCAGGATTTGCGGTCATAGAGGGTATCGCCGACCCCTTGGTCGACGGATTTTTGGCGGGGCGTTCTGCCAATAAGAAAGGATACAAGATCAGGCGCGATTCAGGTTCGAGCCAGTGGATATTTGTCCTTTCCGTTGCCGGCTGCGGCATGATCAACGAGGGCGGCGTCGTGACCCCCTTGCCCCGGGGCAAGGCGTTCCTCATTCCCCCCCACGTCCCCCACGAATACGGCGTCGCCAAGGATGAGCCCTTTTGGGACCAGTACTGGGCGCATATTGCCGACGGTCTACTGGATCCCATCACCATGGACTGGAGCGGCGCCACGCACAAGGCCAGCATATGCGAACTTCCTGCCGAGGAAGTGGCCCGGGCAGAATCGGACATGTCCGAATGTTATGAACTGACGCGGAGCCCAGCCGTAAACAACCACCAGTTTGCGACGGTGCTTTTGAACTCCGTCATTGCTCGCTGCAGACACCAAGCGACCCTCGAGCGAGGCAAGTCGGACCCGCGTGTCGAGACGGTCAAGTCCCTTGTCGCGGGCAGTTTGACGCAAGCGAACCGCGTCACCGACCTTGCCCGGGCCGTCAACATCTCCCCGAGCCGGCTGACCCAACTGTTCCACCAAGAAATGGGCATGACACCGCAAGACTATGTCGAGCGGGAGCGATTGGCCCGCGCGGCGCGGCTCCTTCTCCAATCGGACATGACTTTGGCCGAAGTCGCCCAGAACACGGGGTTCGCGAACGAGTTCTATTTCTCACGAAGATTCAAGCTCTACCATGGGGTCAGCCCCGGTAGGTTCCGAAAATCTCGCGGGGCGACCATACGGTAGGCCCCGCGCGCCGGGCGGGTATCCTCTCCGGCGCGAAAGCACAACACACGGCCCAGGTGCGCCTCTGGGTCCGACAACGGCGTCGGAGATTGGCGAACCACACCATGGGCCGGAGGCTCAACCCAGGAAACACATATGCCCCAACTCAGCATGAAAGAACTGCTTGAGGCTGGCGTCCACTTCGGACACCAGACCCGCAAGTGGAACCCCAAGATGAAGCGCTACATCTATGGCGCTCGCAACGGCATCTACATCGTCGACCTCCATCAGACGATCAAACTTTTCGAAGACGCGCTCAACTACGTCCAGCGCATCGTCCAGAACGGCGGCAGCGTCCTCTTCGTCGGCACCAAGAAGCAAGCCCAGTCGGCGATCAAGGAAGCGGCGACCCGCAGCGGCCAGTACTTTGTCACCGAACGATGGCTCGGCGGCATGCTCACCAACTGGGACACCATCCAACAGCGGATCGCCCGCCTGAAGGACCTCGACCGCATGGAGCAGGACGGCTACCTGGACCGGCTCCCCAAAAAGGAGCGGTTGAAGAGGCTTGAAGAGCGCGACAAACTCAGCCGCTACTTCGAGGGCATCCGGACCATGTCCACCGCTCCCGCCTGCATGTTCGTCGTCGACCTGAACAAGGAGTCGATCGCCGTCCTGGAGGCCAAGCGGCTGAACATTCCCATCGTCGCCATTGTCGACACGAACTGCGACCCCGACGTCGCCGACTACGTCATCCCCGGCAATGACGACGCCATCCGCTCGATCCGGCTCGTCGTCCAGAAATTCGCGGAGGCGATCCTTGAAGTCCGGCCGGTTGACGAGGCTCTGACCGAAGGGACGGTCACCGAAGGCACGAGCGAAGAAGAGGGCGAAGAAGAGGGCGCCGTGACGTTCGGCGAGGTCGAGCAGGAGTTCCTCCGGTCCTTCACCGAAAGCGAGTCGGCCAAGGCCGCCGAGGAAGCCCCGGCCCAGGACCAAGCCCCCGTGGTAGAAACCCCGGCGGAAACGGGAGCCGAGGCCCCGTCGAAGGACTGAGAGACAAGATGGCAATCAGCGCAGCAGACGTCAAGCGTCTTCGTGACGAGACCGACGCCCCGATGATGGACTGCAAGGCAGCCCTCGAGGAGTCCGGCGGCGATTTTGAGATGGCCCGGCAGATCCTTCGCGAGAAGGGCAAAGCCGCCGCCCAGAAGAAGGCCGGTCGCGCGACTGGCGAGGGCATCGCCAAGTACGTCGCCAGCGACGACGGAAAGTCCGTCGCCGGTGTGGTCGTCGAGTGCGAGACCGACTTCGTCGCCAAGAACGACGACTTCAAGACGATGGTCGACAAGCTGGCCCGTGGCTTCTTGGCCGCCGGGAAGGCAGGCGGCGACGTGGTGATCGACGGCAAGACGGCCGACGAGATCATTGTCGACGCCGTCAACATCATCCGTGAGAACATCCAGCTCCGCTATGCGGAGGTCTCGACCACGGACGGCGGCTTCGGTGTCTATAACCACCACACGGGCAAGACCGCGGCGGTGGTCGAACTGCACGGCGACTCGAAGAACCTCCAAGCCGTCGGCGAGCAGCTCGGCATCCAGGTCGTCGGCCTGTCACCGACCTTCCTCAAGAAGGAGGACGTGCCGCAGGACGTGATCGAGAAAGAGATCGAGATCCAGAAGAACCGGGCTGTCGAAGAAGGCAAGGACCCCAAGATGGCCGAGAACATCGCCAAGGGACGGGTCAACAAGGAGTTCTATCAGCACAGCGTCTTGATGGAGCAGGTCTTCTACGCCGACAACAAGAAGAACGTCAGCACCTACGTTGCCGAAGAGGCGAAGGCCGGCGGCGGCTCTCTCACCGTCGACAAGTTCGTCAAGATCGAAGTCGGACAGTTCGGCGGGGACGCCTAAGCCCGCCATGGCCAAAGCCAGCCTCACCTACGACCGGGTCGTCCTGAAGATCAGCGGCGAAGCGCTTGGCGGCAAGGCTGGCTTCGGCTTGGAGACCGACACCTTGGACTACATCGCGGGCGAAGTCCGCGCCGTCCACCAACTGGGCGTCCAGGTCGCCATCGTCGTGGGTGGGGGCAACTTCATCCGCGGCTCGGCCTTTAGCGAGCGGGGCGGCGTCGACCGGACGGTCGCCGACCAGATGGGCATGCTCGGCACCCTCATGAACGGCCTGGCCCTCCAGAGTTCGCTCGAAGCGGCCGGTGTCCCCTGCCGGGTCCAGAGCGCCATCGCCATCCCTGAGGTCGCCGAATCCTTCATCCGCCGCCGGGCGATCCGGCACATGGAGAAAGGGCGGGCCGTCGTCTTTGCCGGCGGCACGGGCAACCCTTACTTCACCACCGACACCGCCAGCGTCCTCCGCGCCCTGGAAGTCGACGCCAAAGCCGTCCTGAAGGCGACCAAAGTCGACGGCGTCTATGACAAAGACCCCAAGAAGCACGCCGACGCCGTGAAGTATGAACGGCTGACCTTCGGCGAGGCGATCAGCAAGCGGCTCAAGGTCATGGACGAGACCGCTTTCACCATGTGCCGCGAGCACAATCTGCCCGTCATCGTGCTCGACATGATGCGGCCGGGCGGCATGGCCCTGGCCGTGCAAGGTAAGACCGACGGGACCCTCGTCGAAGGAGAATGATCCGTGAACGAAATCCTGCAAGAAGCCGAACGCAAGATGAAACACGCCGTCGAAGCGACGGTCCATGATTTTCAGCGCATCCGAACCGGCCGCGCGAACCCGATGATGCTGGAGAAGGTGATGGTCGAGTACTACGGGGCGGAGACGCCCGTGAACCAAATCGCGAACATCTCAGTCCCCGAACCACGGGTCCTCATGCTGACGCCGTGGGAAAAGAACATGATCGGCCCGATCGAAAAGGCGATCTTGAAGAGCGACCTAGGCATCACGCCCAACAACGACGGCGTGAACATCCGACTGACCTTCCCCCAGATGACCGAGGACAGGCGCAAAGACCTCATCAAGCAGGTCAACCACCGCACCGAAGAAGGGTGTGTCGCGATCCGCAACGTCCGCCACCACGCCCTCGACCAAGGCAAAGCGAAGCTGAAGACGAAGGAGCTCAGCGAGGACGACATCAAGAGCCTGGAGAAGAAGATCCAGGACTTGACCGACAAGTACATCGCCGAGACTCACACCCACCAAAAGGCCAAAGACGCCGAATTGATGGAGATTTGACGCCCATCACCGGGCATGTCGCCCCGAAAGGTGGTGGAGAGATGAACGCGGTCCAACGTCGTGCCCAGCAGGCCGGGATCAGCCTGGACAGCCTGCCCGTGCACGTCGCCGTCATCATGGACGGCAATGGACGGTATGCCACCAGCAAGGGGTTCATGCGCCTGTGGGGCCACCGCGAGGGCTACAAGACCCTCAAGAAAATCCTCCTCCTGTCGGCGGAACTCGGCATCGGCCACTTGACCGTGTACGGTTTCTCGGCCGAGAACTGGCGTCGTCCAGAGCAGGAAGTCAGTGGGCTCATGTCTCTGATTGAAGAGGCCGCCCGGCGCGAGCTTCGTGACCTGGTCTCCAACAACGTCCGGGCCAGGGTCATCGGCCGACGTCACGAACTACCGGCCTCCCTTCAAGAGGCGTTTGACGAACTCGAGTCGTCCACGCGAGACAACACCGGGATCGTTTTCACCTTGGCGATCAATTATGGGGGCCGGGCCGAGATCGTCGACGCGGCCCGCCGGCTACTCGCCGCCGGCGCCGACCCCGACGCCTTGGACGAAGAGACCTTCCACAGGAACCTCTATGACCCCAGCGTGCCCGACCCCGACCTGATGGTGCGGACGGCCGGCGAACTGCGCGTGAGCAACTTCATGATCTGGCAGGCGGCCTATGCCGAGCTTCATGTGACCGACGTGACCTGGCCCGAGTTCGGCGAGGCCGAACTCTTTGAGGCCGTCCGGCATTTCCAGAAACGTGTCAGGAAGTTCGGCGGTCTAGCAGGTCAAGCCTGACCGCGGTAACCTCGACACGGAGCCATACGGAAATGATCACTGCTTTCATCGCCGCCGCGGCAATGCTCGTCGTTGACGACAAGCCCATGACCTGTCCTGTGATGTCGGGCAATCCCGCCAAGGCCGGCGGCCCAGCCGTCGAGTGGCAAGGCATCAAGTTCACGATGTGTTGCGGCGGATGCGACGCCAGCTTCTCGAAGGACCCGGCCAAGTACCTGAAGACCGCCGCAGAAAAGGGCACCGTGGTCGGCGCCAGCCTCTTCGACCCGGTCACCGGGATGCGGGTCAATGAACCGAAGATCACGTCGGACTACAAAGGCGTCCGCTACGCTTTTGCTAACGACACCGACAAAGCCGAGTTCGCGAAAGACCCCGCCAAGTACACGAAGATGCCCGAGAAGGTCGTCATGACCTGCCCCGTCAGCGGCGAGGCCGTTTCGTCCTATGGTGCGGCCGGCGGATACGTGGATTACAAGGGCGTCCGCTACTTTGCCTGCTGCATGGACTGCATGCTGTCGTTGCACAAGGACATTGCCACGTTGAGCAAGAAGTTCGAGAGCAAGGCAGTCAAGCCGATGGCCATGGCCTCGAAGGGCGACAAGTCGCACGGCCACGGCGGCTGAGCCCCAGCGCTTCCCCACCTCCCCACCCCGGGCCAGTCGGCCTGGGGTGTTCGCGTTTTCGGGTCACAGCGACCCTAGTGCGGTGAAAAACTCCGCCAACGAGGCGTCGACCGGACGCATCGGCCCGACACCAAGGGCGGCGACTTTCGTGGTGTCCAAGACCGAGTAGGCGGGACGACGGGCCGGGGTCGGCCAGTCAGAAGTCTTGATCGGCTCGATCTCGACGGGACGGTCGATGCCGTTGGCCAGTTTGTAAGCCTCAACCGACCGCACCGCGAAATCGTGCCAGGTCATCTCCTCGGGGCCGACGGTGTGATACACGCCGCCCGACGGCTGGATCGAGACCAGGTCACAGAGGGTGCGCGCGAGGTCGATCGTGCAGGTCGGACTGCCGCGTTGGTCGGCGACGACGCGCAGCGGCTTGCCCGAGGCCCAGGCGGCGGCCATCGTGCGCGGGAAGCTCTTGCCGTTCGGGCCATAGAGCCAGGCGGTGCGGCAGACCAACGCGTCGGGGTTTTCCTTGAGCACGAGCCGCTCGCCCAGCAGTTTGGAACTCCCGTAGGCCGACTGCGGGTTGGTCGGGTCGTCCTCCCGGTACGGACGCGATCCGGTGCCGTCGAACACAAAATCGGTCGAGATGTGGACCATCCGCCATTTGATGTCTTTGAACAGAGAGGCCAGCATGCCCGGCACAATGCCGTTCAACCTCTGGGCCAGGGCGGTCTCTTCCTCGGCCTTGTCCACCGCCGTGTAGGCGGCACAGTTGAACACCCAGTCGAACTCGCCCCAGTCACGGTCTTTGAGCTTCTGGACCTGCGCGGGGACAGTCAAGTCGATGTCGGCTTGGTCGAGCCCGACCACGTCCCAGGCGCACCGACGGCACTCGGCGACCAAGTCGGTGCCGAGCATGCCGCGCGCGCCGAGGACAAGGCTACGCAACGGCGTCGTCGCCCCGACTGATCTCCACGACCTCGCGGGCGTATTCGCTGGTCGAAGCCTTGCCGCCCAGGTCGACGGTCAGACAATGTCCGTCGGAACACACGCGCAAGACCGAGTTTGTGATCCGGTCCGCTTGGTCGTGGTGGCCCAGGTGCCGCAGCATCATGACCGCGCTCAGAAGCAAGGCCGTCGGGTTGGCGACGCCCTTCCCGGCGATGTCTGGTGCTGACCCGTGCACTGCCTCGAAGACCGCGCATTCGTAACCGATGTTGGCCCCCGGCGCCAGTCCCAGGCCACCCACGAGACCCGCGCACAGGTCACTGATGATGTCGCCGTAAAGGTTTTCCGTGACGAGCACGTCGAACTGTTCAGGCTTGGTGACCAACTGCATGCAACAGTTGTCGACGATGATGTCGTCGGCCTTGATGTCGGGGTTCTTCTCCGCCGCCTTATAGAACTCCTCAAGGAAAAGGCCGTCGGACAGCTTCATGATGTTGGCCTTGTGCACGACGGTGACCCGTTTTCGACCCTGGGCGCGGGCCATCTTGAAGGTGTATTCGAAGAGCCTCGCACTCCCCTGGCGCGTGATCACCTTGATCGACTGGGCGACGTCGGGATGGGGTTTGTATTCGATCCCGGCGTACAGGTCTTCGGTGTTCTCCCGCACGATGATAAGGTCAAGCTTCTTGTCGGCGAACGGCCCCTGCACCCCCGGGAGCGACTTGGCCGGGCGGACGTTGGCAAAGAGGTCGAGGGCCTTGCGCAGGGCCACGTTGGCGCTCGTGTGTCCGCCCCCACTGGGCGTGGTCGTCGGGCCTTTCAAGGCGACCTTGATGTCGCGGATCGCCTCGATGGTCTCCGGCGGCATCGCCGACTTACCCTTCTCGATCGCGCCGAGGCCGGCCTCAAGATAGACCCACTCCGCTTCAAAGCCGGTCGCCTCGAGAATGTCGATGGTGGCTTGGGTGATCTCGGGGCCGATGCCGTCTCCGGGAATGACCGCGACGCGCTGCTTGCTCATGTGTTACAGATTTTGGCATTTATGCGGGACAAGCCCAGTGTCGAAGGCGCCTATCCTCGGGCTATTGCCTGAACCTGTGTTGGTCTGGCCCTTGGACATGGAACTCGTCCCTTGCCGGGCGGTGCCCCGACCAGAAGTGGCAAGCAATGAAGCGGTTCCTCTCCCTCTCGTTCCTCGTCGTGGCCATGGGCTCCATGGCCCTGGCCCAACAGGGTCACCGTGACCACGGCAAGAGCCACGCCCACAACCCGTCGGCGGCGCGGGTCGACGATGGCGACATCGAGGCGACGAACCGTGGGGGCAAGAAGTCGACGGGGGCGCCTTGTGTCATGAGCCGGAAAGGCGAAGCGGCTCCGTTCGCCGGCAACTCGTCCTACCGCTCGGGAACATCGAAGTACGACAACGGCATCCACCGCGGCCACTTCAGGTTCCACGGCTATGCACTCGACTTCGACGGCACTTGCGCCCCGTCACCGTGGTATGGCTACGCCCATATGCCGGCCTATGTCGAGACGGACCACCTTCGCGTCTCCCATGACCCCCTCTTTGACTTCGGGGCAGGGAGCAGTCACCGCTACCGACCCCACCACTTTCCCAAGTTCGACGCGGGGAGGCTCGACTGTGCGGCCGACCGGATCAGCGAGGCGTTCCGTGGCTATGACTTCGACCGTATGGCCTGGTTGGTCGACTCCGACAGTTTGGTGCAAGTCCAAGTCGGCGACGCAGACCACTACGACATGCGCGGTGCAGACTTCAAGGACCTGATGCGCGACCTCCTCGACGAGACGAGCACCTCTTCTTACCGGGTGAAAAGCACCCGGTCGTGGAACGGCGGGGCCAGCGTGACGGTGGAGCATAGCTTCGTCGACCCCTGGGGCCAGCGCAAGACGTCGGTCCACCGCTACGGGCTGAAAATGACCGACCTCGGTTATCGGCTCGCTTCGTTCCGCGCCGACTCGCGGTAGCGGAGTGCCCGTCAGCCGCCCGAGGGCCTGTTGAAGCTGGCCCCGGGCCTGAGCATCCCGTCCAAAACCCAGACGGGGCCGGTGACGACACGCTTGCGCCAGCCTGCCTGCGAGTCCGCAATCCATAGCGAGTTGGTCCACAGTTGCTTTGACGCGACCGGGGACAGCTCGCGACCGTCCGTCCATGCGAAGGTCGTCCGAGAGGGCCAATAGTCAGCGTTGGACGCGTTCTCGAAAACCGAAGCTGACTTGCCGGTGAGCAGGTCGACACGGACCAACCCGAAGTGGCTCCCCGTGGTGCTGTCGTGGGAAAAGGTAAGGACGAACGCGGTCTTGCCGTCCTTCGCGGTCATCAGCTGGGCGAGGCGGTCTTCATCGCTGGACCAAACCGTCGAGATGCCATCGGGGCTGACCGCCTTCACACTCGCGCCGTCGTCCGTCTGCCGCGCGACCAAGGTGTAGTCCCCGGCCCCCTTGAACTCCCACTCACCGTTGTCGGCGAATGTCGGGAGCAGTCGGTTGACCGGTGCGACCGGCGCCGGCCCTCGGCTGACCTTGCCGTCCGCCCCCACGTAGACCGTGCCGTTGTCGCTCGTCAAGGCGGCAGTCCCCGGGGCGACCGTCATCCACTTCCGCTCGCCGACGTCACCGCTGGTCAGCGTCCGCAGCTTTTTGGCCTTGGTTCCCAGCGTCGCCGTCCACAGGGTCGGCTGGTCGCCATTGGCGTCTTCGATCCAAACCAGCCGGTTGCTCCCTGCCCACATGACTTGGCTCGCGTTGCGGGTGCTCGTGCTGACAACTTTCCGACCACCACCCGACTCGTCGCAAACATACACGCGGAACCAAGACTTGGCCGCACCTGCAGCATAGTAGCGCGCACAGTAAGCAAGGGCGACCGGTTTGGCGGCCAAAACCAAAGCAAGGGAGGCGATCATCTGGCCATTGAGCGTACCGCCCGGCCCATACCCATATCTAGCGGCACAAGATTTGCGTAAGTAAGGCCAGGACCACGTGTAGACTGGTAGTAACTGACTGGCACATGGCCCGTCCCTTGGACATAGGAGTCCGATCTCTCATGAAGCGCACCCTCTATCTCGCGTTCCTTGCCGTGGCCCTCGGGTCACTGGCGACCGCCCAAGACGGCCGCGGTCGGAACAAGCAAGACCAGCGTTCGACGCCTCCCAGGCAGGAGCAACGGCGTGACACACCTCCGCCGCAGAGGGAGCAACGCAGGGAGACGCCCCCGCCGCCCCAACGGGAGCAGAGGCGCGAGACCCCTCCGCCGCCCCAGCGCGAGCAAAAGCGCGAAACCCCGCCGCCGCCTCGACGAGACGACACCGACCGCGACCGGTCCCCGTCACGCAACACGCCGCCACCGCCCCGCCGGGACGACGACGGCCGTGGACGCACGCCGGACCGCACGCCTCAACGCACCGACGACCAGCGACGCGGTTCGCCCCGGCAAGACGACCAACGCCAGGGCCGGAACACGCCTCCCCCGCCGACCCGAGACCGGACCTCCGGGTCGGTCCGCAACCTTCCCGACGTCCGCCGGGGGGGAGACCAACCGGGTAACACCCGAGGGGTCAACACGACCCATAACATGCCGGTCGACCGCACCGCACGGCGGCGACCGCTGACCCCTCCCCCGACCGTCGTCAACAGCAAGGTGACTAACCGGGCATGGCGCGAAGACCGGACCGTCCGGACGGTGCCCTACCGGAGCGGATACCACCATTACAACGACTCTTGGGTGGACTCTAACTTCTGCTACCCGTACTACGTGTACGACTTCAGCGACCGCTGTGCGCCGTCCCCCTGGTACTGGTACCCCCACCTACCTGCCTACGTCGCCGTGTCGCGGTGCCGGCCGACCGTGTCCGTGGTGTTCAACTTCGGTTGGGGCCTGCGGTACGACTACCGCCCGTACTACTACACCACGTTTGAACCTTCGCGGCTTGACGTGGCGGCCGACCGGATCGAAGACGCCTTTCGCCGCCGGGACTTCGACCGGTTCTCCTATCTGGTCGACCGCGGGGACTGGGTGCAGATCCAGGTAGAGAACGCCGACACCTACGACCTGCGGGGTGACGACTTCGCCGAGATGTTGCGCGACCTGATCGAGGAGACCCACACGCTCAGCTACAAGATCACCGACGTGCGCAGTTGGCGCGACGGGGCGTCGATCACCGCTCGGCACACCTACGTCGACTCGTGGGGGCGGCGCGAGGTCGTGGAGCACAGCTACGGCTTCCGCATGACCCGCGACGGCTACCGGGTCGTGTCGTTCCGTACCGACCATTTTTGAGACCCGTCCTCTCTCCGACCACGCCGGCCTGCACCATCATCGGTGCGGGCCGGTGGCTTGTCACCCGTGACTTCTTGTCTGCGGACGTAGCCGAGTGGCGTATGCTGGCACGGTGACAGTGGACGAACGGTTGTCAGCGACAGGCGCGGTGTGGCGCGGGACGCCGGTCGACCCTGCCGCCGCCCAGCGCCTCGTCCAGGAACTCGGCATCCCCGACATCGTGGCCCGGATCCTCGCGGGCCGAGGGTTGACCGACCCAGCCGACGCCCACCGGTTCCTCAACCCGACGGTCGACCAGTTCCATGACCCGCGGCTCTTGCCCGACTATGACCTGGCCGTCAAGGAGATCCTGGGGGCCAAAGAGCGCGGCGAGCGGATCTACGTCCATGGGGACTACGACGTGGACGGGGTCACCAGTGCGGCCCTGCTCACCAGGTTCCTGAAGAAGCTCGGCATGGACGTCGTCCCCCATGTGCCCCACCGCATGAAAGAGGGGTACGGCATCCACTTGGACGCCGTCCAGTGGGCCAAGGACCAAGGGTCGCAGCTGTTCCTCACATGCGACTGCGGGATTCAGGCCCACGACCAGATCAAAGCGGTCAACGAGGCGGGTATGCGCGCCGTCGTCACCGACCATCACGAGTTGGGCGACCGGTTGCCTGAGGCCGTCGCGGTCGTGAACCCCCACCGCCCCGAATCGCGCTACCCTTTCCCGGAGATCAGCGGCGTCGGCGTGGCGTTCAAGCTGTGCCTCGGCCTCTCCGACGAGCTGGGGATCAATCGGCGGCATTACCTCCGCGCCTACCTTGACCTGGCCGTCATGGGCACGGTGGCCGACGTCATGCCGCTGGTCGACGAAAACCGCGTGATCACCGCTTTGGGCCTCCCCGAACTTCGCGACAGCCGAAAGAAGGGCGTCCAGGCGCTGCTCAAGGTCATCGGGCTTCCCCCGCATGAACCCCTCACGGCCCGGCACATCGGCTTTCAAATCGGCCCCCGGATCAACGCGGTGGGCCGGATCGACGACGCCTGTTGGGCCCTTGACCTCCTCCTCACCGACGACACCCAAGAGGCGGAGTCACTCGCCCAAATGCTCGACCAGGCCAACTTGGACCGCCGAGGGCAACAGGACGCCGTGCTTGTCGAGGCCATCGAACAGGTCGAGGCCATGGAAGGCTTGCCCGGCGCCCTTGTCGTCAGCGGCCAAGCGTGGCATCCAGGTGTCGTTGGCATTGTGGCCGGCAAGCTTGTCGAGCGTTACCGTCGACCCACCTTTGTCATCGCCGTCGGCCAGGACGGTAAGGGCCGAGGCTCGGCCAGGTCCATCGAGGGCTACCACCTGAAGGACTCGATCGACGTCCACATGCCCATGCTCTTGGGGGGTGGGGGCCACGCGATGGCGGCGGGCCTGAGCATTGCCGCCGACCGGATCCCCGAGTTCGCGGGGGCGGTCGCGTCCCACGCGACGTCTATCCTCCGACCCGAAGACTTGTTGCCGACCGTCCACTACGACGCCGAAGCGACGATGGAGGAGGCCGGCCCGGCCGGCTATGCCCAGGCCGCCCAATTGGAGCCGTTCGGCAACGCCAACCCAGAACCGCTCTGGCTGGTCAAAGACGTGGAGGTGGCCGGAATCCGTCCGACCCGCAAGCCGGAGCATGTCATTTTGACCCTGGCCCAGAACGGCAAGAGGCGCAAGGCCATGGCCTTCGGGATCGGCGAATCGTTGCAGGGCGCCAAGGTCGGAGACCGCCTCGACGTCCTCGTCAAGATGGAAGTCTCCACCTACAACGGGACGTCAGAGTTCCGCTGGACGGTCGTGGATCACCGGCCCGCCGGCTGAACACCGACGACCACGTCGACCGACTTGACCATGGTCCCTCGCTTCAGGGTGAGCCTCATCGTGCTTCCCGGCTCCTGCTCGAAGAGCATTGACGCGAAGTGGGCGCCCGACTGGACAGGCACATCGCCGACCTTGAGCACAGTGTCGCCGCTGGCGAGCCCGGCCCGGGCCGCGCCGCCGTCCGGCTTGACCAACGTCAAAGTCACCTTGCCCTTCACCACCTCCCGGAACTCCACCCCGATATAGGGGTGCTTCACAAGGTGGTCGTCGGAGGAAAGGCCGGTGATGACCCGCTTGAGCACCTTCGGCCCCAGCACGTAGCCCACGGTCAGGCCCTGAGGGCCGAAGTTCTGGAGCAACTTCTGATACGCCTCGGGCGAAACGGTCAACGGCCGACCCGGGGTCGGCGCAGAAGTCTTGGCCGCCGGCGGCGCACCGGCACCGCCAAAGCCACCGCCGCCCCGCGGCCCCAGGCCGACGCCGAACTGGACCGTCGGGGCTCCCTGGGTCGCGCTAAGGACGCCGACTAACTCGCCCGACTGGGTGAAGACGACGGCACCGCCGATGAGCTCGGCGGTCGATTCCAGCCGCATCTCGTAGAGCGGGACAAACTGAGAGTTGGCCAACACGCCGGGACGACGGTTGTTCGTCATCTGCCCCGTCACCGGGCCACTGGCCGAGGCGGCCAGCAGAATCTCGTCCGGTCCGACCTCGTGGTCGACGACCGACGCCGGAGCGCGGCCGTCGCCGTCCCAGTTTTCCGCCTTGAGCAATGCAAGGTTGGTCACGGGGTCCTCGGCGACGACCTGGAGCTTCACCTGGGTCGGCCCGGAAATCGTGGCGTCCATCGTCTTGGACTGGACCGCGTTGCGACTGGCGATGAACGTGCCGTCCTTCCCGATGAGCACGGCAAAGCCGAGCCCGGCCCCGTGGGAGTCCTTGAGCACGGCGAGCGTCGTGGAGACCTTTGTCCACGCCGGGCGCTGGACACGGAGTTCCGCCTTCGAACGGGCCTGGCTGTCCGCCAGGACCGCAAGGCTAACCACCAAAGACGATATCACTGGCATGGTCGCTCTCGACGGCAAGGGCCGCACCGGTGCGGGGGTCGGTCTGGGGCTGGACGATCACAACCGGGCCTTCGGGCACCGAGGCGTCGTAAACCGTCGCGTCGGCCACGGTGGGGCGGGCGTCGGTCTCTTCGCCGCTGCCCTCTGCCTTAAGGCTCATCGTGGTCGGAGCCAGGGCGTCCTTGGACAGCCCCGCTTCAAAGGGCGGGGCGGCGATGGCTTGGCCAGTCGGACGAGACGTGCGGACCCGCCGATGGGACGGCTTGGGCACGGCCCGGTCCATCAGGCCGTTGACGGCGGCAGGATGCTCGACCGGTGCCGAGTCGGCCAGCAACTCGGGCCGCTTAGGCGCGGTGGCCAAGGGGGCCGTCGCCACTGGTTGGCTTTGTTCCGCTTTCTTTGCGGAAGTCGCGGCTGGAGGAGTGACGTCGGACGCGACGCGGACCTGGTCGGCGGCAGGTTGCCGCAGGAAGACCATGCCGACGGTGAGGCACGCCGCGGCGGCCAGGCCATGACCCCAGGTCAGGCGGAAGGGCACGCTCGTCCGGCCTGGCTTGACCCCTTGGGCCAAGATCGCCTGCCGCAAACGGTCGGTAGAGAGCTGGCAGGCCGGGACGTCGTCCAGTCCTCTCAGGCCCGTCCTCATCGCGGCGAACTCATCGAAGAGCGCCTTGGCCGCCGGGTCACGGCGTACCATTTCGTCGACGAAGGCCTGCTCACCGCGTTCGGCCTCGCCGAAGGCGGCCCGGACGATCATGTCGTGGTCTCGTTGGTTCACTTCGTCACCTGTTGGTCGCCCAAAAGCGGGGCGACGCGGTCGCGGAGGGCGCGGCGGGCGCGGAGGACGCGGAGTTTGGCGCCTCCCACCGTGCAACCCAGAATCTGGGAGATCGTGTCGTAGTCGAGTTCTTGGATGTCACGCATGACGATCACATTGCGGTGGTGCTCCGGCAGGGCCTCGATGCCCTGGCGGAGGGCGGTGGCCCTTCGGTCGCGCTCTAAACTGTCCACGGGGTCGTCGAGAGTCGAGGTGCCGACCGTCATCCAGGTCAGGGCGCCCGCGGCCTCTTGTTGTTCCAACTGGGTGCGTCGGTTGTGCATCCGTGCCCGGTCAGTGCCCAGGTTCGTGGCGATCCGCAACAACCAAGTCGTGAACTTGGCCTCGTCCCGGTAACGGTGGAGGTTCTGGTAGGCCCGGACAAAGACGTCTTGGACGATGTCTTCCGCGTCGTCCCGGCGGTTTGCCATCTGATAGGCAAACCGATAGACCAGGTTGCGATGGCGCTCGAACAACTGTTCGAACGCCCCGAACTCGCCGTTCCGAGCACGGGCCACCAGGGCCTCGTCGGAGTCTTTGTCGGCGTAGGCCGGAAGCAACACGCTTTTCACACCCACCAGTGGGAGGTCAAGCCGTAGGGCGTGCCTCGTATCCATGTTACACGGATCGGACGCCCCGGCATTCCCCGCGTTTCCTGTGGCGGGACCACGTTTCGCGCCCGGCACCGACAAACTGGCAGTCTTCACCGGCCCGCGGTCCAATTGCCTCAAGTCCACCGGCCACTTCGCCCAAACCCATGGTATCTTGAACCTGTATGGCGGACGAGCGACCGGGCGAACCGGATGATTTGGAGACCCCGCCGGCCTTCTTCCCTTATGGCGCCGAACCGGTCACCGAAGGTGAGGCGTTTGTCGGTTCCACTGTCCCCATCCTGTGCCAGGTCCAGGCGGTGTTCGCCGCCGAGACCAACCAGAGCATCCACCGCTACGTCCTTCTCACCGACGGCGAACGACAACTCCCGATCCTGATCGGCCAATACGAAGCGGCCGCGATCACCCTGCCCCTAGAAGGGCACACGCCTGACCGGCCGATGACCCACGACTTGATCAAGAACATCCTCGACAAGTTGGACGTCAAGGTCGAAAAGGTCGTCATCGACGATCTGTGGGGCAACACCTACTACGCCAAAGTCCATATGTTGGTCAATGGCGAGGACATCGTGATCGACAGCCGGCCCTCCGACGCGATCGCCCTGGCCGTCCGGTCGGACGCCCCCGTCTTCGTCGCCGACGGGATCCTTGAGCAAAGCGGGAACTAGGCCGTGTTGACGGCCCTCGTCGCCACGGCCGTCGGGCAAGCGCTACCGGCAGCCGACCTCAGGGAACTTCACTCCCTGGCCCAGACAGTCCTGAATGAGTCTCTTGTCCGGGCAGGCTCCTCCATTCCGGGCGGGCCGACCAACACCACAGGTCACGATTTGAGAGTCCCCGGCGGGACGCAAAGCTACTACCCCGCTTTCTGGGTCCGTGACGCCGCCATGATGCTCGGCGCCGACTTCGTCTCGGCGAAGGAGGTCGAGGGCTGGATCAAGGTCGTCGTGGCCGCCGGGACAGGGTCAAAATCGCTCCAGTTTCCCAACGGCATGGTCGTCCCACCGTATTCGGTACCCGACCACATCACCCTGAAAGGCGAAGCCTGCTGGTATCCGGGGGCCTATACCGACCAGGGTGTCGGAGCATTTGGCAAGTTGCCTCCGGCGGATGACGCCTTCTACTTCGTCGCCATGGTCGCCGAGCAAAGGCGTTTGGCCGGAAATGACAAGTTTCTGCTTTCGAGTGTCCGGTGCGGCGACGAGTCGATGTCGGTGCTCAGTTGGGCCGAAGCGGCCTTTGACTCGGTCAAGGTCGACCGTCCGACCGGCCTCGTCGTCTGTGACCCCGTCCTCACCCGGGTGGACTGGGGTTTCTGCGACAGTGTGCGCAAGACCGGGCTTTGCCTGTTTCCCTCCCTGCTCCGATGGCAGGCCGCCCGAGAACTCGCCCGAACGGGTTCGCATCGGTCTCACGACTTCGCCGCCGTCACCAAGAAGATCTCCTCTAGCATCCGCAAGACGTTCCTGGTCCCGTTGAAGCCCGACGAGGCCAAGTTGGTCTCGGCCACGGGGACTGGTGCCCAAGACGACATCTGGGGCTCAGCCTATGCGCTGTGGCTCGGCGTCTTGCCTCGGGCCGACGCTAACAAGGTGGCCCGGCACCTGCTCCGACTCTACCGGGCTGGCAAGATCACCGCCGCGGGACAAGTGCGCCACCTTCCGGCCGGAGACTATTGGGAGTCGGCGACCAGCGCCAAGGGGACGTACCAAAACGGAGGCTACTGGGCGACGCCGACCGGCTGGCTTGTCCGTGCGTTGGCGACCGTCGACAAGGCGGCTTCCCGTCAACTCTTGAGCGAGTACATGGCCCACCTCCGGGCCATGAAAGCCAAGGGAGCCCCGTTCGAGTGGTGCGACCCCGCCACGGGCAAGTATGTGAACGCCCGGTACGCGTCGTCGGCAGGTCTGGTCTATGTGGCCCTGACTACGCCCGAACCAAGGCCTCATTGACCTCGGACATATTCGGTGATCGACAGGCACAGAGCCTTGCCCGGGTCCTCGAACACGGGCAACGCCCGGGCGAGGGCCACGGCGGTGTCGATGCTCGTGACGCAAGTCACGCCGGTCTCGATGCAGGCCCGACGGATCCGCGCGGCGTCTGACCCCGCCTTCTGTCCCGGCCCCGGAGTGTTGATCATCAGGCTGACCTCTCCCTCGAAGAGGCGCTCCAGCAATGTCGGCGAGCCGTCTTGGATCTTGTTCAGCTTCTCGACCGGTACGCCCGCGGCGGCGATCTGCCGGGCCGTGCCCGGCGTCGCGGCGATTTTGTAGCCCCGGCTGTGTAGTTCGCGGGCGATGGCGGTGGCGGCGTCCTTGTCGGGGTCGTCGACGGTGATGATGACCTGGCCCTTGGGTTTGAAGACAATGCCGCTGGCCACCAGCGCCTTGTAGAGCGCGGCCTCAAAGGTGCGGTCGACGCCCAAAACCTCGCCGGTGGACTTCATCTCCGGCCCGAGGCTCGGCTCGACCCGAGCAAGCTTTTGGAAGCTGAAGACGGGGGCCTTGACAGCGTACAACGGTGGTTCCGGCGTCTCGACACCTCTCTCGGCCACCGCCTTCTCGCTCTGGACGACGCCAGCGGCGGTGCAACCCAGCCGGGTGCCGTCGCCGGGCCCCGGAAGGCGCGTCCAGAGGCCGCTCTCATAGCCCATCGACCGCAGGGACTCGCCCATCATGCAGCGGGTGGCCAGTTTCACCAGGGGAACCCCGGTGACCTTGCTGAGGTACGGGACGGTCCGGCTGGCCCGAGGGTTGACCTCAAGGACGTAGGCCACTTCATCGACGACGACGAACTGGATGTTCATGATCCCCTTCACGCCCAACTCGCGGGCGATCCGGCAGGCGCTGAGGACGATCTGTGCCTGGACGTCCCCGCTGAGCCTGACGGGGGGGTAGACGGCCATGGAGTCGCCGCTGTGGACGCCGGCCCGCTCGATGTGCTCCATGATCCCAGGCAAGAAGGTCTCTTCCCCGTCGCTGATGACATCGACCTCCGCCTCTGTGCCGGTGAAGTACTTGTCGACCAGCACAGGCTGGCCGGGGTTGGCGTCTTCCGCCTCCCGGTAAAAGCCTTGCAGGTGGTCCTCACTGTGGACGATCTCCATCGCCCGGCCGCCAAGGACAAAGCTGGGTCGGACGAGGACGGGGTAGCCGACTTCCTTGGCGACCTCCTGGGCTTCTTGTAGGCTCCGGACCGCGCGGCCCGGCGGCTTCGGAATGTCCAGCCTGGTGAGGAGCGACTCGAACTGGTCGCGGTCTTCTGCGGCGGCGATCGCTTCGGGGCTCGTCCCCAACACGCGGACTCCCGCGGCCTGAAGTTTGTCGGCGAGGTTGATGGCGGTCTGCCCGCCAAACTGCACGACGACTCCCACGGGGTCTTCGTGCTTGACGATCCGAAGGACGTCGTCCAGGGTCACCGGCTCGAAATAGAGGCCGTCGCCAGTGTCAAAGTCGGTGCTGACCGTTTCGGGGTTGTTGTTGAGGATGACGGCCCGGTACCCGGTCTCGCGGAGCGCCCAGACACAGTGGACACAGGAGTAATCAAACTCGATGCCCTGGCCGATGCGGATCGGCCCCGATCCGAGCACGAGGACGGTGGGCTTCATGGAGGTCGGAGCGGTTATACCATCGCGTCCGGCCTGGCTCAGGCACTGTGGCCCGTGCGCCGCACGGGCCACATCTCCTTGTCCCTAGCGGCGACGACGGGCCAAGAAGCCGGCCGCAGCGAGGCCCAAAAGGCTGACCGGCTCGGGGACCGCGTCCGTGTGGATCACAGCCGTGTAGTATCCGGTGTCTCCGCCCGGTTGCTGCCCCAATGGAGTGGTCCAGATAAGGCGTGCGGCGGCGTCGATCCCGGCCCCACCCGTGGCACCCCACGGGCCCGACCCGTTCGCACCGACGTCGACAGGCGACAGGTCGTTCACGCCGAAGCCGGTCAGGCTTGCCGTCCAGTCCGTCGTGTTCGTCAGAAGGTTCTGGGTCAGATTGCCAAACCAGAAGTCATTGTTGTCGATAGACGCCTCGCCCACGAGCATCGACGGGGCCCCAAAAGAGTCTCGCGCCCTGATGTGCAGGTAATTCGTCACGCCGTCGACCAAGGTCACCGACTGCTGGACGGGGCCAGTTTGCCAGGTGGAGTCCTCTTTCGTCAAAAAAGCCGTCCCGGCCACCGAGTCGTCGGTGGACAGATAAGCGGTCAGAAAGTCGTCGGCGTTGGCTCTCAGGGTCAGCGTGGTGGCAGACGACACGGCCGCAATGCTGACGGCCGCGGCAATCAACAGGATGTTCCTCATATGTTCCTCAGCGAAAAGCATAAGCCGTGTCCGTGACACGGCTTCCTCTCCCGACTCACGTTATACACTCACGGACTGCTTGGCGACGGCGGGACCTGCATGATTGCAAACATGACCAGCATTTCTGCTGGCCATGTCGCGCAACCTAGCAAGTGCCGGTCACTTCTCTTCTTTGAACTCCGCGTCGATGACGTCCTCGCCCTTCGCACCGGCGCCGACCCCTGCCTCGACCTTGTCCTCGGCCTGGCCCTCGGCGGCGCTGGACTCATAGAGCTTCTTCGAGATCTCGTGGAACTCGGTCTCCAGGGCGTCCTTGGCCGTCTTCATGCCGTCGGCGTCCTGCCGTTCGACCGCCTGCTTCAAGTCCTGCACCTTTTCTTCGATGCGGGCGCGGTCGGTCTCGCTGACCTTGTCCCCGAGTGACTTGAGCGTCCGCTCCGTCTCGCCCACCAACTTGTCGCACTCGTTCTTCAACTCAGCGGCCTCTCGAGCCCGGTTGTCGATGTCCGAGTTGGCCTCTGCTTCCTTGACCATGCGCTCGATCTCGTCCTTGCCCAGGTTGCCCGAGCCGGTGATCGTAATCTTCTGCACCGCTCCGGTCGCCTTGTCCTGCGCGGTCACGTTGAGGATGCCGTTGGCGTCAATGTCCAGCGTTACCTCGACCTGAGGCACCCGGGCGGGGGCGGGCGGGATACCGCTCAGATTGAACTGGCCCAGCGACTTGTTGTCCTTCGCGAGCGGGCGTTCGCCCTGCAGGATGTGGATCGTCACCTCGGTCTGGTTGTCGGCCGCGGTGGTGTAGATGCGGCTCTTCTTCGTCGGGATCGTCGTGTTGCGCTCGATCAGCCGGTCAAAGATGCCGCCCTGCGTCTCGACGCCCAAGCTCAGCGGGGTCACGTCGAGCAGAAGGATGTCGCGCACGTCGCCTCCGAGGACACCGGCCTGGATGGCCGCCCCCACCGCGACGACCTCGTCCGGGTTCACGCTCTTGTTGGGCTCCTTACCCGTCATCTTTTGGACGAGCTCCTGGACCATCGGCATGCGGCTCGACCCGCCGACGAGGATGACCTCGTTGATGTTCTTGAGGTCGATCTTTGCGTCGTCCAGCGACCGGGACACCGGCCCCTTGATCCGCTCCAGGAGGTCGCGGCACAGATCCTCGAACTTGGCCCGGGTCAGGTTCATCTCCAGGTGCACGGGCTCGTTGTCGATCGCGGTGATAAACGGCAGGTTGATGTCCGTGCTGACCGCGCTGCTGAGTTCGATCTTTGCCTTCTCGGCGGCTTCCCGCAGGCGTTGCAACGCCTTGCTGTCCTTGCGCAGGTCGTTGCCGTGCTGCTTCATGAACTCGGTGGCGAGCCAGTCCACGATCTTTTGGTCGAAGTCGTCACCGCCCAAGTGGCTGTCGCCGGCGGTCGACTTGACCTCAAAGACGCCGTCCCCGACGTCAAGGATCGATACGTCGAACGTGCCACCGCCCAAGTCGAAGACCAGGATCGTCTCGTTGGTCTTCTTGTCCAGCCCGTAAGCCAGCGACGCCGCGGTCGGCTCGTTGATGATCCTCAGTACCTTCAGGCCGGCGATCTCACCCGCGTTCTTTGTCGCGGTGCGCTGGCTGTCGTTGAAATAGGCCGGGACGGTGATGACCGCTTGGTCGACGGTGTCTCCCAAATAGGCCTCGGCGTCTGCCCTCAACTTCTGCAAGATCATCGCGGAGATCTCCTCCGGCGTGAAGTCTTTGTCGACAGCAGGCACATGGACGGCCGCGTTGCCGCGCTTGTCCTTGATGACCTTGTAGCTGACCTTCTTGGCCTCGTCCTGGACTTCGTCCAGCTTGTGGCCCATAAAGCGCTTGATGCTGGCGATGGTGTTGCCCGGATTGGTGACGGCCTGACGCTTGGCGGTGACGCCGACAAGACGTTCGCCGTTAGCCCGGAAACCGACCACGCTCGGCAATGTCCGAGTCCCCTCGGCGGTCGAGATGACGGTGGGCTCGCCACCTTCCATCACGGCGACCACACTGTTGGTGGTGCCCAAGTCAATTCCTACAACGCGTCCCATGGTGTCTTTCTTGGCTCCTCAGATTCACCCGGCCACTCTGATTAGCAAGTGGCTTGAGTCTCTTAGACTAAGGTAACGCCGATTCTACCCGTCGCGTTGCACGGGCCGGGACGTTTTGAGACGGACGGGCTAGCAGGCTCGACGGCGGAGCCACCAGGCTCCCGCCAGCAGGGTCGCCGCCCAAAGGTGCGGTTCAGGGACGGGGCTCGTCCTGACGTCCACGTTCGTGATCGCCAAGTCTCCGCCGCTGACCAGCGAGAGACGGATTCCATGGATGTCGACGGCGTCGCTCACGACGCCCAGATAGGGCGCTTCACCCAGCTCGGCCCCGTTGTTAAACCCGCTGGCGACAAACGTCGCCAGCACCGCGTCACCCTCGCCAAGGGCCTCGATCTTGGCGACATAGGCCCCCGGATCGGCGGCGCCGACGGAGGTCCCCAGCCCGCCGACCGGCTTGGACATGCGGAAGGTGAGGCTTGACGAGTTGCCCGCCGTCCACAACAGGGCGGCACCGGCGGCAAAGTCGCCATGCCAAGTGTCGCCTTCGTCCTGCCGTTCAACCGCCCCGGTGCCTGAAACCGTGCCCATGAGCGAAGACGGGCCGTAACTTCCCCGCACTTGCAGGCTGACGCCGTCGGGGTATCGGCTGCCGGGCCGCCCTGCCTCGGCGACGTCATAGAGCCCGTTGGGAGCCAGTTCCGTCCTGGAGCCCATGAAGTAGACCGAGCCGTACGACAACGTGGCGGCGAGGGCAAAGACGACGGAGAATGCGGTTCGGTCCATGGGTTCCCTTTCTGTGGCACCAGCAGGGCGATGCCACAGAAAATTGTCGGGAGCCTGACCACCAGAGTCATACGGGTAAATCACGTCTGAGGCCCTGGCAAGACCGCGGGTGCCCGCAATCCCGCACAAATACGGGGACAGTAAAGGGCCCTGGACAACTGTCCAGGGCCCGGCTTTTCGGCGTTGGTCGGTCCGACCTTACTTGCGCTTGCGGCGGAGGAGAGCCAGGGCACCGAGGCCCAGGGCGCTCATTGTGGCCGGCTCGGGGACCGGCGAGCAGCAGGCGTAGCTGACGCGGTTGATCGCGAAGTCACCAAGGTCGTCCATCACGATGGTGACGTGGTGGATGTCCCCGGCGTCGCTATGCACGCCGACAAACAGGGCGCTGTTGTCAGCATCTGGCGTCACGTTTCCGTTGACATGAAACGAACCCAGCACGTTGTCAAGCCCGTCATAGGCCGTCAGCGTCGCGCCAAACGCACCGTATTGGTTGCGGTCGACCTGGAAGCCCACGTCATTGCAAGTCTTCGCCCCAGTCAGGGTGACCCCCGTACGTCCCAAATAGTACAGCAATGCGTCGCCGGGGGCAAAGTCGCCATACCAACTGGCAGACTGGGTACGGCGTTCAAAGGTGCCCGGGGCAGAGATCAGGACGTCAAACGGGGTGCCGTGGGTCGAAATGGTGAACGACGAGGGGGCCGCCGTATTGTCCGGGCCAAGGTCGGCCCAGTCGATGTAGTCGGTCTCGGTGATTTGGGCGCGGCTCGTCAACAAGGTGACGCTACCGAAAGCTTGCGCGGCTAAGAGGCCGAGACAGGCCAAACTGATGATTCTCTTCATTACTACTCTCCAATCCAAGACGCAGACAACTCTGCATCACCGCAAATCCTACACAGTCATCTTGTCTGTAATCGACAGTAAACGCGGAACTCTCGTATGTCTACGGTCTCGTTCCGGTATTGTTGTCAGCAACACTCGTCTATCTCTTAAACCAAACACGGCCCCCGGACTCTCGTCCGAGGGCTGTGTCGAGCAGCCGTAGGCCGCCTTACTTACGCTTGCGGCGGAGGAGAGCCAAGGCACCGAGGCCCAAGGCGCTCATCGTGGCCGGCTCGGGGACCGGGCTGCAGCAGCTATACGACACGTGGTCGACGGCAAAGTCTGTGCCTGCATTGTCCGTGATCCACACCTTCACCGAGTGGATGTCACCCGTGTCGCTGTGGACGCCGATGAACGGGGTGACCCCGTCGGCCCCGGAGACGCCGGCGACTGAGACCTCACCGAGCGACTGGCCAAGGCCGTCGAACGCCTCCATGTGGGCGGTGAAGGCACCGAAGAAGTTCGCGTCGACGTCCATCCCGACGTCGTTGCACGTCTTGGCCCCGGTCAAGGTCAACGCCTCGTCCCCATAGAGGAGCGGCTCGCCGGCCGGAAACCCGGTCGCCCATGGATTGCCCATGTCGGTCCGCTGCAGGTCCTGGCCTTGGACGTGGACGTCAAACGGCGTGCCGTGGGTGCTCAGGACGAAGTCGTCGCCCGGAATGGTCCCCGTCGGGCCGAGGTCCTCCCAGCGCAGGTCGTCGGTGGCGGCAATGTCGCCGCGGCTCGTGACCAAGGTCACTCCGGCAAAGGACTGGCTCGCGACGACGGCGAGACCAAGGATGGTCAAGGTCTTGTTCATTTTCTATCTCTCTCCAAGAATCAGCCACCGATCAAGTGGCACGGGAAAAAGTGTACGGCCCCATGCGTGCCAATCAGTATCAAGCTTTTATAATCTAGCATTTGATTAACTCATAGCCCGGCAACTAAACCAGTAGTCCGGTAAATGAAGGACCCCTGGGCGACGCCCAGGGGCCAACACTATTGCCAGGGCTTAAAGCCTTAGCTGTTCTTCTTGCGGCGGAGGAGGGCCAGGGCACCGAGGCCGAGGGCGCTCATCGTGGCCGGCTCGGGGACCGGGTTGCAGCAGCTGTACGACACGTGGTCGACGGCAAAGTCCGTGCCCCCGTTGTCGGTGATCCACACCTTGACCGAGTGGATGTCGCCCGCGTCGCTGTGGACGCCGATGAACGGGGTGACCCCGTCGGGTCCGGAGACACCGGCCACCGAAACGGAACCGAGCGACTGGCCAAGGCCGTTAAACGCCTCCATGTGGGCGGTGAACGCACCAAACGAATTGGCATCGACGTCCATGCCCACGTCGTTGCAGGTCTTCGAGCCGGTCAGGGTCAGCGACTCAGCGGTGTACAGCAAGGGCTCACCGGCCGGATAGCCAGTCGCCCAAGTCGTGACTCCGTCATAACGGACCACGCTCTGGCCCTGGACGTGGACGTTGAACGGCGTGCCGTGGGTGCTCAGGACGAAGTCGTCACCAGGAGCCGTGAACTCGGGGCCGAGGTCCTCCCAGCGCAGGTCGTCGGTGGCGGCGATGTCACCGCGGCTCGTGATCAGGGTCACGCCAGCGAAAGCTTGGCTAGCAACGACGGCGAGGCCAAGAATGGTTAAGGTCTTCTTCATTTCGATCTCTCTCCAAGAAACCGCCACCAGGTCGGGTGGCACGGCAGGTACTTTACGGCACGACGGCATGCCAATGAACCTGTTAATCCATCAGTCAGGTAAATGTCGAAGTGAAGTTAAGTACTTTGACTGGCCCAATGTCGAGAACAATGGCCCCTGGACAGATCCAGGGGCCCGTATGTTTTCTAGTGCCCTAAGGCCTTAGCGGCTCTTCTTTCTGCGGAGAAGGGCCAGGGCGCCGAGGCCCAAGGCGCTCATCGTGGCCGGCTCGGGGACCGGGTTGCAGCAGCTATACGTGACGTGATCGACCGCGAAACCTGTTCCGGGACTCCCGGCGTCGTCAGTCGTCCAAACCTTGACCGAGTGGATGTCGCCTGCGTCGCTGTGGACGCCGATGAACGGCGTGACCCCGTCGAAACCGGAGACACCGGCGACCGAAACCGAACCGAGCGACTGGCCAAGGCCGTTAAACGCCTCCATGTGGGCCGTGAAATTGCCAAACGAATTGGCGTCGACGTCCATGCCCACGTCGTTGCAGGTCTTCGCGCCGGTCAGGGTCAGCGACTCGGTGCTGTAAAGCAAGGGCTCACCAGCCGGAAAGCCGGTCGCCCATGGATTGCCCATGTCATACCGGACCACGCTCTGGCCCTGGACGTGCACGTCGAACGGCGTGCCGTGGGTGCTCAGGACGAAGTCGTCACCGGGAACCGTGTAAGCTGGGCCGAGGTCTTCCCAGCGCAGGTCGTCGGTGGCGGCGATGTCACCGCGGCTCGTGATCAGGGTCACGCCGGCGAAAGCTTGGCTAGCAACGACGGCGAGGCCAAGGATGGTTAAGGTCTTCTTCATTTCGATCTCTCTCCAAGAAACCGCCACCAACTCAGGTGGCACGGCAGGTACTTTACGGCACAACGGCATGCCAAAGGTGCCTTTGATTCAATAGTCCGGTAACTGTTTTAGTACATCACCGTAATTTGACTAGACCAAATGTCCGTGACGAACACAAAGGCGGGCCCCTGGACATGTCCAAGGGCCCGCTTGTTTGTCCGCGCCTAGTGTCTTAGGCGTTCTTTTTGCGGCGAAGAAGGGCCAGGGCGCCGAGGCCGAGAGCACTCATCGTGGCCGGCTCAGGCACCGGGTTGCAGCAGCTGTAGGTCACGTGGTCGACGGCAAAGTCCGTGCCCCCGTTGTCGGTGATCCACACCTTGATCGCGTGGATGTCGCCGGCAAGGCTCCGCACGCCGATGAACGGGGTGACCCCGTCGGGTCCGGAGACACCGGCCACCGAAACGGAACCGAGAGACTGGCCAAGGCCATTGAACGCCTCCATGTGGGCGGTGAACGCGCCGAAGTGGTTCGCGTCGACGTCCATGCCGACGGCGTCGCAGGTCTTTGCCCCGGTCAGGGTCAGCGACTCGGCGGTGTATAGCAAGGGCTCACCGGCCGGATAGCCGGTCGCCCAACTCGTGACTCCGTCATAACGGACCACGCTCTGGCCCTCGACGTGGACGTCGAACGGCGTGCCGTGAGTGCTCAGGACGAAGTCGTCACCAGGAGCCGTGAACTCCGGGCCGAGGTCTTCCCAGCGAAGGTCGTCGGTGGCCGCAATGTCACCACGGCTCGTGATCAGGGTGACGCTGGCGAAAGCCTGGCTCGCCACGACGGCGAGGCCAAGGATGGTTAAGGTCTTCTTCATTTCGATCTCTCTCCAAGAATGCCGCCACCTTAGTGGGTGGCACAGCGAGGAATGTACGACACTTATCCATGCCAATGGACCGCATAGAACCGGAGTCCCGCATTTATCTCGTCCAATTCTCGCATTTCCACTGACTCTTAGTGGCTTACAGATAGTTCACACATCCACTATGGTTTGTCATTTAGACAAAACATGAACTATTGTCACTGAAGCAATAACAAGGACGCCCCCGGAGAACTTCCGGAGGCGTCCGTCACTGAGGCCGCGAGAACGCTCAGGCCTTCTTCATTCGGCGGCGCAGAAGGCCAGCGACGCCCAGCGCGAGGGCCGACATCGAGGCGGGTTCGGGCACCGCGTTGCAACCGGCGAAGCTCACCCGGTCGACGGCGAAGTCTTCGCCGCCGAGCACTTCGATTTTCACCGAAAGGATGTCGCTGATGTCGCTGTGAGCGCCAAGGAAAGCGAGCGACCCCGCTTGGTACTGGCTGTCACCGTTCACGTCAAATGAGCCGATCTGCTGGTCGAGGCCGTTGTAGACCGTGATGCGGCCAGTGAAAGCCCCGTAGGAATCGGCTTGGATGTCCATTCCGACGTCCTGGACAGTCTTGGCAAAGCGCATGACCATCGCTCCAGGCGTGTCCTGCGTCCAGAGCAGAGCCTCACCGCTGGCAAAGTTGCCGGCCCAACCGTTGTCTTGGTCCCGGCGCTCCATTGTCTGGCCGGGTCCGGTCACTTTGACGTTGAACACGTCACCGTGGGTGGCGATGTTCGCGGGGGAGTTGACGACCGTGAATGAGGAGCCCATGTCGCTCCAGTCGATGTAGGCCTGCTCGGTGATGGCACCGCGGTTCATGATCTGCGTCACGGCAGCCATTGAAGTGCTGGCGGCGACGAGAAGGCCAGAGAGGGCAAGGATGCGTTTCATTTCTTGTTTCACCTGATATGGGGCCCAGGTGGGTCGACGCCCTCCTGCGCATGGACAAGGAAGGGCAGGTGTCGTGCCAACGCGCACGGTGACAAGAAATGCAAGGAGAACTGCGTGGGCAGAAGAGACCTCCCCGGCCGCCGGGCCGGAGAGGTTGTGGAGGCCAGGCTCAGGCCCGGCGGCGGCGGACGACGAGTCCCGCGACACCGAGGGCGAGGGCCGACATGGAAGCGGGTTCGGGAACCGCGTTGCAACCGGCGAAGCTCACCCGGTCGACGGCAAAGTCGTCGCCGCTGAGGACCTCGAGCTTCACCGAAAGAATGTCGCCAAGGTCGCTATGTGCTCCGACAAACGCCAGGGTGCCCGTGCCAAGTTGGTTGTCACCGTTCACATCGAACGAGCCGATCTGCTGGTCAAGTCCGTTGTAGACGGTGATACGGCCCGTGTAGGCGCCGAAGGCGTCGGCCTGGATGTCAAGACCGACATCTTGCACGGACTTCGCCAGGCGCAAGACCAACGCACCAGGGGTGTTCTGAGTCCAGAGCAGGCTGTCGCCCGGATTGAACTCACCAAACCAGCCGCTCCCTTCGTCGCGGCGCTCCATCGTCGCACCGGGGCCGGTGACCTGGACGCTGAAGACGTCGCCGTGCGTCATGATGGCTGCGGGCGAATTGACCACGGTGAACTCGGGTCCAAGGTCGCTCCAATCGATGTAGGCCTGTTCGGTGATGTCACCGCGGCTCATGATTTGGGTGACCGCAGCCAGCGAAGTGCTCGCGGCCAAGAGAAGGCAAGATAGGGCAAGTACGCGTTTCATAACTAGTTTTGGGTGGGGGTCGGACGCGACGATGGTCTCACCGTCTGCGTAAGGGTCAGGTCAGGGGACCGGCGTGTCAGGACAGACCGGTCAAGAGACAAGGCTTTGGCCCCGCCCGAAGACGGGGCCTCATTGGAGAGAGCCTCAGCTCTTGCGCTTGCGGCGCAGAGCGAGGAGGCTGGCCGAACCAAGGACGACCATGGTGGCCGGCTCAGGCACGGGGGCGCAGCACTCGATTGACACATGGTCAAACGCAAAGTCCAAGGGAAGGGCGTCGTTGACCGGCGTGATGTTGACCCCGAAGGTGAGGATCGTGTTCCCGTCGTTGCGAACACCGACAAACACCTTGTCGTCGTCAATGTCACCCGTCGAGAAGCTGCCGAGGAGGTTCCCCAGGCCGTCCCATGCCGCGACTTCAACGCGATACGGCGCGATGAAGTTGCGCTCAACGTCAAGACCGATCGCCTGGGCGGACTTCGCCAAGGTGAAGTACACGGGGCCGTCGGCGTTGGTCTTGAGCAGGTCTTCACCCGAGTCAAAGTTGCCGAACCAGCTCGAGTCTTGGACCAGGCGAGACATATCGGACGGGGCGTCGATGCGGACGTCGAAGACGTCGATACCCGTCGTCGTCCCGATCGATCCGCTCGGGACGACCGTGCTCTCAGGCCCAAACTGCCCAATGCCGAGGTCAGCGGTCGGCGCCATCTGGCTCCGGTCGGTCAGCAGGGTCAAGCTCGCAAAGGCCTGCGAGCCCAATACGGCCGTCATTGCGGCCACAAGAATGTACTTTTTCATGTTCCTCTCCACCGTCCCCCAAACGTAGGTAATTGAACGGTACGGCAAGTATGATGGCCCGTACTCTTGCAACGGTATGAATCAGGTCTCAACCCAGTATTTCTGCAAATGCAAACTGGTATTTACTACCAGGTATTTATGCCGTGTTCAGGCATATTTGCGGGTAATGAACCGCACTCTTGCAGGCTAGCAAACTGTGATAGGGGATTCTGTCGTGAGGTCGACTAGGGAGTACTGACAAACAGACTGGGCCATTCTTCATCATCAGATAGACCCAGTTCTTCTGGTGCGGAGACCACCGCGATGAAAGTCGCTTCTAGCTCTTCGTCGTCCCTCATGATGCGGTCGTAACTCTCTCCACCGAACGGCGGGTACCGTTCACCACTCCGCTTGATGATCGCCCGTCCGGCCTTCACCTTGGCCTTCTCGACCACGTCGCTCAGCTCATGGTCGCCCACAATGCGCAGCAGGGCGTCAGTGCGGTCGGGAAGGACGCACAGACAGAGGTAGTCGGCTCCCTTCCGCTCGGCTCGGAGCAGGGCCACGAAAAGCTCGTGACACTCCGGTCCGGTCAGTTCGCGCTTGTGCTTGAAGGCGACGTGATAGGTCACGCCTTCGGCGCGCCAATGCGGCCAGCGGCCCTGCCACACCTCGAAGCCCTTCCACCGCGCCATCCCAGCCTAGGCTACCGCCACACCCTTCCTTGCCAAATGAAAACCGGGCCTGCTCCCCAATGGGAACAGGCCCGGTATGGCTTCGAGGGCCGGCCTTACTCGTCGCTCGCCGAATCGTCGGCGGCGGCGAGGTCGGCCAGGGAAAGGCCGCCAAAGGCGTCTGCCGCCGACCTCTGGTCCAGGTCCTCGGCCTCGACCAACGCGGTGAGAGACTGCTGGGCCCAGCTTGGCTGGGTGCGGTCCACGTCGATGGCGAGGTCGCGGTGCGCCTTGGTGCCCGTACCGGCCGGGATCAGGCGCCCGATGATGACGTTTTCCTTGAGCCCGATCAGCGAGTCGTACTTGCCGCGCACCGCTGCTTCGGTCAGGACGCGCGTCGTCTTTTGGAACGACGCCGCCGACAGGAACGAGTCGGTCGCGAGCGACGCCTCGGTGATTCCGAGCAGGATCCAGTTGGCGGTCGCTTCCTTCGGGTCGCGCTCCTTCTCTTCCCCGTCGATCGGGTCGACGTACTTGATCTTCTTGCCGCTCGAGATCGCCTGTTGGACCTTTTCGTTCTCACGGGAGAACCGGAAGCGGTCGACCACCTGGCCGGGCAGGAAGCTGGTGTCGCCAGGCTCTTTCACCTGGCGCTTACGCAGCATCTGCCGCACGATGACCTCCAGGTGCTTGTCGTTGATGTCGACACCCTGGTCCTTATAGACCGACTGCAAGTTTTCGATGAAGTACTCGTGGACGGCCTTGGCGCCGGCCAAGTCAAGGACCTCGTGCGGGTCGAGCGGGCCTTCGGTCAGGGGGTCGCCCTTGATGACCTTCTGCCCCTTCTGGACCGGCAAGTTGCCCAGCGGTGGCACCAGGATCGGATAGAAGATGTGGACCTTCTGGACCTCGTACTTCCGCAGGACGGCCAACGTCGCGTTGGTCATCTTCTGCCCCACCAGCCTTTCCAAGGCGTTTTGCGCCGTCTTGTCGCCGGTCGGGTTCCAATCTTGCGTGTCGGCCAGATAGGCGTCCTTAAGGGCCGCCTCAGTCGTCACATCGGCCTCGACCACGAGCCACCGGCCGTAGCTCGACCGCTGGATGTCGGCGACGACGCCCGTGACCGGGCAGATGATCGCCTTGCCGCGCGGTTGTTTGCGGGCCTCGAAAATCTCTTCGACACGGACGATGCCGCTCGACTCACCGGTCCATGAGTAGAAGAACGTTTTGCGGCTGCGTTCCCACAGTTTGCGACTGTCGGTGCCGATCTTCTCGATCGCCTTTTCGGCGGCCTTTGTCGTCTTCTTCGCCGGTTTCTTCGGCGCTTCGTCCCCCTCGGCGGGGGCGCTCGTCGCGGAGAAGAGACCCTTGACGACGCTCTCCTGGCTCTCAAGGAGCTTCGACGGGTCGAACTCGCGGCTGTCGGTGTTGGTCGCCGCCTGGAAGTCCTCTTGGAACTGGCGGACGAACTTACCGGTCTTGTACTGGTTGGTACGGGCGATCGTCTTCGACCCGGCGACACCGCCGGTGTGGAACGTGCGCATCGTCAGCTGCGTGCCCGGCTCACCGATCGACTGCGCGGCGATGATGCCGACGGCGACGCCGTCCTCGACGATCTTGTGGGTCGCCAAATCGACCCCGTAGCAATTGGCACAGATGCCGATTTCCAACTCGCACGTGATCGGGCTCCGTACCTTCATGCCGATGCGGCCGTGCTCGTCAGCCTCAAACCCGGCTGCGATGTACTTTTCCTGGATCTTGGCGACAGCGTCTTCGTCGTTACCGGTCTCCTCGACCTCCTTGACGTAAGCGTCGTCGATCTTGTCGAGGACGGCGCACTGGGTCTTGGTCAAGAGGTCGCCGAAAGCGATAAGCGGCTCACCCGTCTCGGGGTCGCTGATGTCTTTCGCGCTGATCCGGCTGTAGGCGCGGTCGCCGATGGTCTCGATGACCTTGCCCTCGCTGACCAACCGGACGGCAAGGATGCCGTCGGTGGTGCCGCAGTCCTTGGTCTTGATGATGACGTCCTGGGAGACGTCGACCAGACGCCGCGTGAGATAGCCGGCGTCGGCGGTGCGCAGGGCGGTGTCGGCCAAGCCTTTGCGAGCACCGTGGGTGGTGACGAAGAACTCCAGCATCGAGAGGCCCTTTTGGAACGAGTTCTTGACGGGGAGCTCGTAGATGACCTCGTTGAACTGGTTGAACATGAGGCCGCGCATGCCGCTCAACTGGGCGAGCTGCTTGATCGAGCCGCGGGCGCCGCTGACCGTGATGATCGACAGCGGGTTCTCCTGTTCCATGCTGTCGACGATGGCGTTACCGATCTGGTCGTAGGTGTCCGTCCAGAGGCGGGTCAGGTGCTCCTGCATCTCGCGGAACGAGGTGAGGCCCCGGCGGTAGTTCTCCAGGATCTTGTTGGCCCTGGTGTCAGCGTCCCCGAGCATCTCCTCCCGGCGCTTCGGCGGGTCCATGTCGGTCAGGGCGATGCTGATGCCGTACTTGGTCGCCCAGCGGAAGCCGAGGGCCTTCATGTCGTCCAGCAAACGGATCGTGCCTTCGGTGCCGACGAGTCGGTGGCACTCGATGATCGTGTTGGCGATCGCCTTCTTGGTCAGCTCGACCTGAAGGTACTTCTCGCTCCAGCGCATCGGGTACGGCAAGATCTCGTTGAACAGCAGGCGTCCGGGCGTCGTGGTGACGATGAGGGACTCGTGCTCCATGTCCAACGGCTCCAAGTTCTTGACTTCTTCCTCGAACTCGTTGACCGACGTGACATAGCGGTATTCGACACCGGTCTGCGGGTCGCGGTAGTCAATCTCCTCGTCGGGCCGCAGCAACGGCCGCTGGATGCGCACGCGCACCGGCTCGTTGAGGTCGGGTTTGTTGTCCCCACCCGGCGAGTCGAAGTGGAACATGACGTCTTCGACGCCGTTGTAGACATAGGGTGCGGGGTTCTTCTCGGGGTCGGCCTCATGCAGCTTGGCCTTTTCCTCCAACCGGTCGCGCAACCGGCGGTTGGTGAAGGTCAGGGCGTAGCAACCCAAGACGATGTCCTGGATCGGCGAGGTGACCGGCTTGCCGTCGGCTGGCGAGAAGAGGTTTTGCGTCGACAACATGAGGACGCGGGCCTCTGACTGCGCCTGGATGCTCAACGGCACGTGGACGGCCATCTGGTCGCCGTCGAAGTCGGCGTTGTACGCGTGGCAGACCAGCGGGTGCAGTTGGATCGCCTTGCCTTCGACCAAGATCGGCTCGAAGGCCTGGATGCCGAGGCGGTGGAGCGTCGGGGCGCGGTTCAGCAACACCGGGTGCTCCTTGATGACGTCTTCCAAGCCGTCCCAGACCGCCGGGTGCATCCGTTCGATCATCCGCTTGGCGGTCTTGATGTTCTGGGTGATCTTCCGCTCGACCAGGACCTTCATGACGAACGGCTTGAACAACTCAAGGGCCATCTCCTTCGGCAAACCGCACTGGTGGAGCTTGAGGTGCGGCCCGACGACGATGACGGAGCGGCCGGAGTAGTCGACCCGCTTACCGAGCAGGTTCTTGCGGAACCGCCCTTCCTTACCCTTGAGCATGTCGCTCAGGGACTTCAAGGGGCGTTGGTTGCTACCGACGACCGGCCGGCTGCGCCGTCCGTTGTCGATGAGGGCGTCCACCGACTCTTGCAAGAGCCGCTTCTCGTGGTTGATGATCGACTCCGGCGCCTGGATCTCGATGATCTTCTTGAGCCGGTTGTTACGGTTGATGATGCGGCGGTAGAGGTCGTTCAGGTCGGACGTGGCGAAGCGGCCACCGTCCAACTGGACCATCGGGCGCAGTTCGGGGCTGATGACGGGCACGACCTCAAGGACCATCCACTCGGGGCGGCTCTTCGACGAGATCAGGGCCTCGGTCAACTCCAGGCGCTTGATCGCACGGGCGCGGCGCTGGCTGGTCGTCTCGACGATCTCACGGCGGAGGCCCCGGGCGAGCCGCTCCAAGTCGACGCGGCGCAGGAGTTCCTTGGCCGCGTCGGCGCCGATGTTCGCGCGGACGAGTTCGCCGAGGTCTTTCTTCATCCGGCGGCCGACCGCGTCGAGCATCTTGCTCACCGCACGCCACTTGTCCTCGTCGATGAGTTGGTTCAGCTCAAGCTTGCCGAGCAGCTCAGCGGCGACGTCAAGGTCGCGGACGCGCTCGTCGGCGTCACGGTATTCGGCCCGGATGCGGTCGTAGTTGGCCTTCATCCGGTCGCGCACGTAGCCCTCGTCGAAGTACTCGTCGGGGTTATTGACCATCTCGGTCGCCAGCCGGTGCAGGCTCTCGACCTCAAGCTCCTTCATCTGCTTTTGGATGTGGAGCTTTTCGCTCTCGACATGGCCCAGGATCGTCGGAAGGAGTTCGGCGATCTTCTCGCTGTCCAGGTCGATGATGATGAAGCTGGCGAAATAGATGACCTTCTCAAGCTGCCGGGGGCTGATGTCCAAGATCAGCGAGAGAGGGCTGGGGACACCCTTGAGGTACCAAATGTGGCAGACGGGGGCGGCGAGTTCGATGTGCCCCATCCGCTCGCGGCGCACCTTGCTCCGGGTCACCTCGACGCCGCAGCGCTCGCAGATGATGCCCTTGTACTTGATCTTCTTGTACCGGCCGCAGGCGCATTCGTAGTCCTTGGTCGGGCCGAAAATCCGCTCGCAGAACAGACCGTCCCTTTCGGGGCGGAACGTCCGGTAATTGATGGTTTCGGGCTTCTTGACCTCGCCGTGGGACCAACTGCGGATGTCTTCAGGACTGGCTACACCGATACGGATCTTGTCAAAGAGGTTGGAATCAGCCATGCGGGCACGTTTCTCTGCCTGGCCTCAAGCAAGCCCTGCAAGCACAACCAAAGACACCGGTGTCTTTGAGGCATAGGGGGGCCGTTGGCAGACTGTCATCTTAGCACGGTGAACTGACTCCAAGGGGTGGCCCGCCTGGGTCGCGGGCCACGTCACTGGGACTTTAGGCGCAGTAGCCCGCCGCCCGGGTCAGTTGCCGTCCATACCGACGTTGCCGGACACAAGGTTGTAGTCGGCGATCGTCACTTGGCCGTCGCCGTTCATGTCCGCCTGGACCGGCAACCAGCCGTGGGGGTCGCCGCAATCTGTGTACCAAGCGTCCGTCGCGTCTGAGGCGCCGATTTGCGCATAGACAAAGTTGACCTCGTCCTGCGTCACGGAGTTGTCCCCGTCGATGTCGCCAAAGTACAGCACCCACGGGCGGTAGCTTGGCGACGACCCAGGCACAAAATGCACGCTGACCTTGCGACGTAGTGACCGCGGGGCCCGAAGGTAAATGTCATAGTCGCCTTCGGCCAGGCCGACCATCGGCACCGTCATCGCGCCGTAGACGAGCCCGTCTTGCCCCGAGTCGACGAGAAGGTCGACGCCCTGCATCACCTGGTAACTCACCGACTTCACAAACGACGGCACGTACATGCTCAGATAGTCAGTCGAAAGGATCTGCACCGTGCCGGGGACGATCCGCACCGCCGTGTCTCCCTGGGCGACCGACACGGTGAGGTTTCCTGACGACGGCGAGTGGTTCTCGGCCCGGGCCGAGTAGATCTCGTAGAAGGTCACCTGATACGTGCCCGACTTCCCTCCGGAGACGGGGGTCCAGTCCGACCCCGACGACACCAGCGACGACTTCTTGGCCAAGGTCGTCGAATGGTCTTGCGTGCCGACCCCGATCTGCCTTGATATCTCAAGGGCTTCGTCCGCAATGCCCGACGACGCGGACTCCACCGTCTCGGTGTAATTACTCAGCGTGGCCGAGACAAAGAGGTTGCGCGTGTAGTTGAAGACGACGCGGTCGGAACTGTTGATGGTCCGGCTGTCGACCACGGTGTAGCCCACCGTGACATGCCCGGAGCCCCCGACCTTGTTCTCCCCGCCCTGGTTGGCGAGGCGGCTGGCCGCCCCCGAAGCGCCGACGCGCGTCTGGTTGCCGTTTTCAATGGACAGGGACCAGGTCGGCGGCAGAGTGGACGTGTAGGTCTGGCCGTTGATCGTCGCGGAGACGAGCCCGTTGGCCGTTATTGTCGTGGTGTAGTAGCCAAGGGCGACCATCGTGGGCACAAGCATGTGTGAATAACCTCTTGTGAGATTATGCTTATGCTTGTGCCCTCCAATTTATGAGTCAAGGTAGGACGTTAACTAATCCCGTACTTCTGCGTGGACTAATCAGTTAAAAAAACCTACACTTCGCGCAAGGCGCACGTCGTCGCCACCGGTCAGCTCGTCAAGGTCCTTGAGCGAAAGCTCCTTGTTCGTCTTGTCTTCGACCGCCACCTTGAGGCAGAGCGACCGCAGCTCGTTGACGAGGATCTTGAAGGACTCGGGGATGCCCGGTTCCTGGATCGTCTCGCCCTTGACGATGGACTCATACGCCTTCACCCGGCCCATCACGTCGTCCGATTTGATCGTGAGCAGTTCCTGAAGGGTGTAGGCGGCCCCGTACGCCTCAAGCGCCCAGACCTCCATCTCACCGAACCGCTGGCCACCGAACTGGGCCTTACCACCGAGCGGCTGCTGGGTGACCAAGGAGTACGGGCCAATGGAGCGCGCGTGGATCTTTTCGTCGGCCAGGTGCTCCAGCTTGAGCATGTAGATGGTGCCGACCGTGATCGGGTTGGGGAGGACGTCGCCGGTCAAACCGTCGCGGACCAGGCTCTTGCAACTCTTCGGGTCGAGGCCGGCCCGGCGGAACACGTTGTGCTCCACGTTTTCAAGGATGGCCTTGTAGACATCTTCCGAAGCCTTGAACGGCGCACCGCTCGGCTGCACCTCTTCGGCCTGGAAGTTCTCCGCGTCGATCTGCATCAACTCTTCCATCGACCGGGTCGACGGCGCGGCCACGACGCGGCTGACCCGCTCCAGATTGTCTTGGTCCAGTGTCCGCAGCTTGGCCTCGAACACCTTGAACATCTCTTCGAGCGAGAGGTCGGCCGCGAACTTCACGTTCAACTGAAGTTCGCTGTTGACGTACGCCTGCAGAGCCTTCGACCGCATATGCTCGGCCAACCGGGTGACCTCGCCAAGGATCTCATGCTCGGTCGCCCCCTCGAAGGCCGGGCAGACGTACCGGACGCCCAAGTGCTTGCCGACGTACCCGAGGTGGGTCTCCAAGATCTGGCCGATGTTCATCCGGCTCGGGACACCCAGCGGGTTCAGGATGATGTCGACAGGAGTGCCGTCCATCAGCATCGGCATGTCTTCGACAGGAAGGATCCGGCTGATGACGCCCTTGTTGCCGTGGCGCCCCGCCATCTTGTCGCCGACCATGATCTTGCGCTTTTGGGCGACATAGACTTGGACGGTCATGTTGGTGCCCGCCGGCAGTTCGTCGCCGGGGATCTGCAGGAGCGGCTCTTCCGTCCGGTCGCAGATCAAGCGGTCGCGTTTCTTCGACTCCTTATAGATGTGGTTGATCGACGGGCTGAGGTACTTGAACCGGCTGAACACCTTGACGTCGATGACGGTCCCCTTTTCGCCGTGAGGCAGGGTGAGCGAGACGTCGCGGGTCTCTTCGGCCTTCTTACCGAAGATCGCGATGATGAGCCGCTCTTCGGCGGTCATCTCGGTCTGCCCCTTCGGGGCGACCTTGCCGACCAAGATGTCCTCGGGCCGGACTTCGGCGCCGACCCGGACGATGCCGTTCTCATCGAGGTCCTTGAGGGCCTCCTCGCCGACGTTCGGAATGTCGCGGGTGATCTCCTCAGGCCCCAGCTTCGTGTCGACCGCCTCGGTCTCATGGCGCTCGATGTGGATCGAGGTGAAGACGTCGTCCTTGACCAGCCGCTCGCTGAGCAGGATGGCGTCTTCGTAGTTGTAGCCACCCCACGGCAAGAACGCGACCACAAGGTTTTTGCCCAGGGCCAAGCGGCCGTCGTCGCAGTTCGGGCCGTCCGCCAAAGCGTCACCGGTCAGCACGCGCTGACCCGGGAAGACGACCGGCCGGTGGGTGAAGCAGGTGGACTTGTTGCTCTGGAACATGTGGAGCAACGTGTAGGAGTCGTCGTTGCCCTCGTCGTTGGTGACGACGATTTTCTCGGACGTCACCGTCTTGACGGTGCCCGGCCGTCGGGCGACGACGGCGGCCCCGCTGTCGACGGCGGCCCGGTCTTCGTGGCCCGTCCCGACCACCGGAGCGTCGGAGCGCAGGCACGGGACAGCCTGCCGCTGCATGTTCGCGCCCATCAGGGCGCGGTTCGCGTCGTCGTTCTCCAAGAACGGGATCAGCGAGGTGGCCACCGAAATGATCTGCACAGGCGAGACGTCCATGACGTCCACCTTGCCCCGCGGGACGACCGGGTAACTCGCCCCGCCGAACTGCTTGTCGCCGCCCGGACAGCGCACGTTGACCTGCTCGGCGATGATACGCCCGTTGTCGTCCAGCTTTGTGTCGGCCGGGGCGACGCGCAGGTAGAAGTCCTCCTGGGCGGTCAGGTACTCGACCGCGTCTTGGACCACCCCGTCGATGACGCGGCGGTACGGCGTCATGATGAAGCCGAACTCGTCGACGCGGCCATGGGTCGTCAACTGGCTGATCAAACCGATGTTCGGGCCTTCAGGCGTCTCGATCGGACAGATGCGGCCGTAGTGCGAGCGGTGGACGTCGCGGACTTCCAGCTTGGCGCTGGAGCGCTGCAGGCCGCCCGGGCCAAGGCTGGAGAGGCGCCGCTTGTTCGTCAGCTCGCTCAAGGGGTTGGTCTGGTCCATGAACGTGCTAAGCTGGTTTGAGCTGAAGAAGCTCTTGATGCTTGCGCTCACGGGTTTGACCGAGAGGATGATGGACGGCAGGAGGTTGTCTTGGTCGGCGCTGGTCATGCGCTCGCGGGCGACCTTCTCCATGCGGACAAAGCCCAAGCGAAGTTGGCTCTGGAGCAACTCACCGACCGACCGCACGCGCTTGTTCCGCAGGTCGTCGATGTCGTCGTGCTCCGCCTCTTTGGCCAGGTACGGGCCCATCGCGAGCATCGAGCCGGCGAGGTCGTCGCTCGTCAGGTTGCGGATGGTCAGGGGCACGTTGAGGCCCAACCGGTTGTTCATGTGCCGGCGGCCGACCTTGCCCATGTCGTACCGGCGGAGGTCGAAGAACAGGCTGAAGACCAGTTGGCGGGCCGCGTCTTCGTTCGCCGCCTCGCCCGGGCGCATCCGCTTGTAGATGTCCAAGATCGCCTCGCGTGTCGAGGTCGTCTTGTCGGCGGCGATGGTCGCCTCGATGTGCGGCGCGATGCGCAGAACGTCCAGCGACTCAAGTTCGAGTTCGGCGACCTTCTTGGCCGTCTCGGCGTCGATCCGCTCCATCCGGGCGACCAAGACTTTGCCGTCGGTGCCCTTGATCTCGGCCAACGGGCGGACACCTTCGATGGCTTCGGCCGACGCCTTGCTCAGGGTCTCCTCGTCGCCAAAGTGCCACAGCATGTCGTCGTTTGTGCCCAGGGGCGACTCGACCATGGCTTCGGAGTCGAGTGCGGCCTGGTCAAGCCCGGCGAGGACGGCTTTGGTCAGGACCGTGCCTTTCTCGACGAGGATCTCGCCGTCTTCGTTGGCCAGTGGGTCGACAAGCTTCTTGTGCAGGCTCGCCCCGACCTTTTGGACTTGGCGGTCGCGACCCTTCTCGAAGCCGTGCAACGCCTTGATGAGCTGGGTGATCGGCAGCTTCTTAGTCTGGGAAATCTGGGTGTTGACGACCTGGTTGGCGTCGTTCTCGACCTCCAACCACGGGCCCTCCATCGGGATGATGCGGGCGCGGACGATCATCTGCATCGACGTGTCGACGTCCTCTTCGAAGTAGAGGCCCGGCGACCGGCTCAGCTGGCTGACGATGACCCGCTCGCGGCCGTTGATGACAAAGGTGCCCTTGTCGGTCATCAACGGGAGGTCGCCCAAGTAGACCTCCGACTCGATCATCTCGCGGTCTTTGCCGCCAAAGCGCACCACCGCCTTGATCGGCGCCTCGAACGTCATGTCCCGGTCGCGGCAGTCGTCGATGCCGTACTTCGGTTCGCCCAAGACAAACTCGGTGAACTCGATGTAGTTGTTCTGGGTGAAGTCCCAGATCGGCGAGAAGGTCTTAAAGAGTTCGGGAAGACCCTCTTCCAAAAACCATTTGTAGCTGTTAAGCTGGAGTTCAATAAGGTTGGGGACCTCGAGGAACCGACCGATTCGCTTCGAGGATGGCTGAATGACTCTCATGGGGCTCCGGGCACGAAAGGGGGAACAGGCATCATACCTGTACGGCCAGCCCAGATTGGACGGGCCGGGCCGGTGTCCTCATCCCTTCGGCCCACTTGAACCTGCGGCAACCTGAACCTGACCCTGGATTTTCAGGGCCACCAGGCCTAAATACCTATTCGCCTAATCAAGCGGACGGGAAGGGCCGGGAAGAGACCGCATCGAGTCGATGGCGATGGTCTGTTCGTGGACCAGTTCGCGAAGGCGGGCCACCTCCGACTCCAATTGCGCAAGGCGAATGCCGGTCTGCTGGTCGACACCCGGGTTCCCACTGCCCTGCCGGTAAAGCTCGGCCATTTTGCGCTGGTGGCTGGTCAAGATCGCCACGATCGGGATCATGAGCGGGATGCCGACCGCACAGACAATGGCGACGATCGGGATGAACTCGCCCATCAGGTTCCGTCCTTACGAGTCGGCGAGGCCGCGTCTTCCGCGAGCACCTGCTGGTTGACGAGGTCCTTCGTCCGCGCCAACTCGGCGCGCAGGCCGACGATTTCGGCCGACATCTGCTCCAGGGCCCGGCCGTTGGCGCCGTTCCGGTTGATGATCTCGGCCATCTTGCGCTGGTGCTCGGTCAGGATCGCGACCAAGGCGATGACCATCGGCAGGCCGATGGCGATGGCAAGGACCATGACCGTGGTCAACCCCGCACCTCCTGTTGCTGTTCCGGCACCACCGGGGGCGTGAAGCCCGAATACGTCGAGTCGTGGGCCAGCACCTGCTGGTTGACGACGTCGCGCAACCGTCCGATTTCGGCACGGAGGCTGGCGAGCTCGGCCATCAACCGCGGGTCGACCGCCTGCTGCTGACCGTTGTGCCGCTCATGGATGATCTGCGCCATCTTGCGCTGGTGCGCCGTCAAGATCGCGATGATGGGGATTCCAAACACCGCCATCATGGCGAACATCTCCGGAAAGACGTCCTCAAACGCGCCCGTGCTTGACAACCATGAGTGGATGAAGTCGGCCATCTACCTCCTCTGCCCTATTATCCTCTGCTGGGGACTGTGACGCGCCACGGGACGGAAACTCCGGCAAACGTTGGCGGAGGGAAGGCAAGTCTACGGCCCTCACCGATCCGGCCCGCTGGCCCGAATCACAATCTCCTGACATCAATTACTAAGAAACCTTGACCGGGTTTCGCCACGGGCTTAAGATTTCTAAAGTTGGGCCTATCGGTTCTCACTCAAGACGGCAAGGGCCCGGCGCAGGTCGAGTCTGCCCTCGTAGAGGGCCTTCCCCACCACGGTGGCTTCGCACCCCGTCTCGCCCAGACCCACGAGGTCTTCCAGGGCAGAGACGCCGCCACTCGCCACGACGGGCACGTCGAGCCCGTCCACCATCTCCTTGACCGCTTCGATGTTCGGGCCGACGAGGCGCCCGTCCCGGCCGATGTCGGTGAAGATCACCCGCTTACAGCCCAGGTCTTGCAGGCGGCGGGCAAAGTCGAGGCCGACGAGGTCGGAAGTCTCCATCCATCCATGGGTCGCGACGTGGCCGCCCCGGGTGTCCACTCCGGCGACGATGCGGTCGCCAAACCGGCGGAACGTGCGCCCGGCCCAATCCGCGTCGGCGAGAAGTCGTGTGCCGACAATCGCCCGGTCTGCCCCGGCGTCGAGGACCTCCTCGATGTGCGACGTCTGCCTCAGCCCCCCGCCGACCTGCAGGTAGACGCCGTCGATCTGGGCGAGGCGCTTCACCACGCTCAGGTGCACCGGGTACCCCGCCTTGGCCCCGTCCAAGTCGACGACGTGGATCCACCGGGCCCCGTCGTCGCGGAACCGCACCGCCACCGCCACCGGGTCGGCGTCATAGACCGTCGCCCGGCCATAGTCCCCTTCGGTCAGGCGGACGCAGGCGCCGCCGATCAGGTCGATGGCAGGGATCGTCAACATGTGAGGAAGTTCTCCAAAATGGCCAGGCCGACGCCGCCGCTCTTTTCCGGATGGAACTGGGTGCCCCAGACGTTGTCCTTCTGGACGGCGGACGCGAACCGGACGCCGTAGTCCGTCGTCGCCGCGGCGACCCCCGGCTCGCACTCGGTGTACAGCGAGTGGACAAAGTAAACCCGAGACCTCGGCGCGACGCCGCTCAGCAGGCCCCGCCCCTGCTCGACCGCCAGTTCGCTCCACCCGATGTGCGGCACCTTCAGCCCCGCGTCCTTGGGCAGGTACCGCACCGTCCCGCGCAGGATGCCAAGCCCCCGGAACGAGCCCCGTTCTTCGCTGGACTCAAAGAGCAGTTGCTGGCCCAGGCAGATGCCCATGAGCGGCCGGCCCGACGCCGCCCAGGCCCGCAGGTCGTCGGCCAAGGGGGCCAGGTTGGCCATCGCCGCGCCAAACGCGCCGACCCCCGGCACGATGACCTTGTCCGCCCCCGCCAAGTCCGGTTGCACCCGAGTGTCGTGGCCCAGGTGCTCGCACGCCTTCTGGACACTGCGCAGGTTGCCCATGCCGTAGTCCACGATCACCGTCCGGGCGCTCATAGCGCGCCTTTCGTGCTCGGGACGCCTTTGCGTTCGTTGGTGCGTGTCGCGGCGAAGAGGGCCCGGCCCAGGCCCTTGAACACCGCCTCGATGACGTGGTGGTCGTTCTCGCCGGCGATCTGGTGGACATGCAGGGTCAGGTTGGCGTGGCGGACAAAGGCGGTCAAGAACTCCTTCACCGACTCCGTGCTCATCCCGCCGATCGACTCCCGCTTCAGCCGCAGGTCAAACGTCAGGTGGCTGCGGCCCGAGAGGTCGACCGCGACCAACACCAAGGCCTCGTCCATCGGGGTGTGGTTGCTGGCGTAGCGGTTCAGCGAGGTGGACTCCACCAAGGCCTTGCGGAAGGCGTCGCCCAGCACGATGCCCACGTCCTCGACGGTGTGGTGGTCGTCGACGTCCAGGTCGCCCTCGGCCTTGACCCCCAGGTCGAACATGCCGTGGAACGCCATCAGGGTGAGCATGTGGTCGAAGAACCCGACGCCGGTGTCGACGTCTTGGCGCGTCCCGCCGTCCAAGTCCAGGACGACGCGCACCTTGGTCTCCTTGGTCTCCCGATCCAGTTCCGCGTAGCGGACACCCGGGGCCCCTTTGCTCATGGGAGGATTGTAGCCCGCCCGCCCTTAGCGGCGTCCGGCCGTCACGTCGATCACGCTGCCGTCCCTCATGTGCCATTCCGCCCGGCGGCTGACCACCTTGGTCGAGCTCACCATCCACCGGCCCGACTGGTAGATCCAACTCTCCATCGACTCGGCGTACTGGTGCAGTTCCCCCACACCGGTCGTCAAGTGGGCGGTGGTCGAGACATAGTGCCGCTTGACGTCGACGGTGTAGCCGTCCATCTCCGGAACGATCGTCTTCAGCTCGAACTCACCCTTCTCAAAGGGCATGCGGCCGTTGAAGCCGTTACGGGCCCGGGCGATGAAGTCCGCCCGGGCTAGGACGGAGTCCTTGCGGATGAACACGTATTTGGGGGCGAAGAAGGGCTCCAACTCCTCGAACTTCCCCCGCACCCACGTCGCCACGTAGTCGGCCTGCGCCCGCTTGAACTCGTCGAAGTCCGGTCGGGTGCCCGTGCCCCTTGGGCTGGCGACCAGCGCCAGCAACAGTGCCAGACTTCCTGCTCCACCCATGCCGCGTCCCTTCCCCACCTCTCAGGACGGCAAACCGCCCTGAAAGGTCACAATGCCGGGCCACGGCCAAAGTTCCCCTGCGCCGGCCGCCCCCAACCGGTATATTTGGCCGTCCCATGTCCATTCTTGTCGATAAATCCACCAAAGTCGTCGTCGCCGGCATGACCGGGCGCGAAGGCAGCTTCCACACCCAGCAGATGCTGGAGTACGGCACGCAAGTGGTCGCCGGTGTGACACCGGGCAAGGGTGGGCAGGAGCACCTCGGGGTGCCCGTGTTCGACACCATGGCCGAGGCCGTCGCCAAGACGGGCGCCAACGCCGGCCTCGTCTTTGTCCCCGCCCCCTTCGCCGCCGACTCCGTCCTGGAGTGCGAGGCGGCCGGGCTGCCCTTCGTCACCCTCATCACCGAAGGCGTGCCGACCCTGGACATGCTCAATGTCGTCGCCAAGCTCAAGGCCAACGGCAAGACCCGCCTGCTCGGCGGCAACTGCGCCGGCATCATCACGCCGGGCGAATGCAAGATGGGCATCATGCCCGGGCACATCTTCAAACCCGGCCCGGTGGGGCTCGTCTCCCGCTCCGGCACCCTCACCTACGAAGTGGTGTGGGAACTGACCAACGCGGGCCTCGGCCAGACCACCTGCGTCGGCATCGGCGGCGACCCTGTCCCCGGCACCCGGTTCATCGAAGTCCTCGAGATGTTTGAGGCCGACCCCGCCACCAAGGCCGTCGTCATGATCGGCGAGATCGGCGGCACCGACGAGGAGGCCGGCGCGGCGTTCATCAAAGACCACATGTCCAAGCCCGTCGTCAGCTTCATCTCCGGCCGCACCGCCCCTCCCGGCAAGCGCATGGGCCACGCCGGCGCGATCATCAGCGGCGGTCTGGGCACCCCCCAGTCCAAGGTCGACGCCCTCCTCGCCGCCGGGGCCGTCGTCGCCGACAAAACCTCCGAGATCGCCGGCTTTGTGGGCCAGGCCCTCGCCAAGCTCGGCGTCAGCGTCTGACCCTCACGGCCGGGCCAGCTTGAACCGTCGGCGGGCGACCGTGCCGCCCGCCGAGACGTTGCCCGTCACCAGCGACGCCTTCCGGGCCCCGAAACCCGCGTCGAACGGCACCGTCTTCTTCGCGCTCGTCCCTGCCGCCAAGTCGCCCACCGTCCAGTCCGCCGTCGCCTTCGCCGCGCCGAACTGGATGCCTGTCACCGTCACGCCGCGCGCCGTCCCCGCCCCCGTGTTCGTCACGGTGAGCTCGATCTGCGCGGTCGCCCCCGCCGACACGACCCGGGCGGTCAAATGCACCGCCGTCGCCCCCACGTCGGCGGTCGACATCAGGCCGCCCTCGAACTGCTGCTGCAAGTGCCCCCCGACGATCTGGGCCGCGCCCATCGGGTAGCCCCACGGGCCGGTCGGCCCGCTGGCGGAACCGTAGGCGGCGTAGAGGCCGCCGTAGACGCCCCAGGAGCCGAATGAAGCCGTCGCATAGACCCCGCCGCCCTCAAACGGCTGGCGGCTGCCGGAGGTGCCGAACGGCGACGTCCCCGCCGCGGAGTAGTCCGCCGTGGGGTAGCCCAGGGTCGAGGTCGTGCCGCCCAACCGGTCGTGCTCCGACTTGACCGCCCCCGAGACCATCCATGTGCCCTTGGCCGAGGAGTAGAGCGTCCCCCCCTCAAAGGTCTGCGCCGCACCGGCGGTGCCTTGGGGCGACTGCCCGCTGTTGAACGACGGGGCAAGGGGCCAGCCCAGGACGCCCGTCGTCCCGCCCAGGCCCAGGTGCTTGGTGAAGAACGCCCCCGCCACCGCGAACGCCGCGCTGGAGCCCGACTTCAGGTAGACCCGGCCCGACTGGCAGTCCAACTGCATCCCGCCCGGCACCGCCGCCAGGTCGAGCACCGGCTGGCCCAAGGCGCTGTTCGGGCCCCCGAGACCGTCGTATGCCGTCCACACCGGCCCATAGACCAGGCACGCCGGGTTGACTGCGGAAGCCCCCTGGTTGTCGATGATGCGGGCCGGGCCGAGCGAACCGCCGCCGAACTCCTGCACCTCGGCGCGGGTCGGCGACCAGCGCCACGCCACGTAGTCGAGCGGCGACCCCACCGCCGCCTTGCCTCCGTTCCGGTTGTAGCAGTCGATGAAATGCTGGGGCACCGCCCCGCGCTCGCCGACGCCGATCCCCGCGCCGTACTTGAGCAGGTCGTCGAGGGTGCCGTAGAAGACGTCGCCGTCCACCCGTCCGCTGATGCCCGGCACCGTCTCCCGGTCGCTGTACTGCCGCATCGCGACGAACGGCCACGGCGTCGACGGGGCCTCCGCGTCCTTGTCGTAGTCCCACCGCGCCAGCCAGAGCCCGTAGTCCCCGGCGATCACCGACGACCAGTCCAGCGACCGCGCCGTCGACAAGTTGATGTAGATCAGCGGCTTGATGCCGAGCCGCGACTTCACCCGGTCGAGCCACGTCTTGCACCACGCCACCTTGTCCCCCGACCACGCCTCCTCAAAGTCCAGGACGACGAACTGGCCCGGCTTCAGCGGCGCGACGTTGGTCGAGAAGTAGTCGGCCTCTTCCGTCGCCGAATGGTACTGCGGGTAGGCGTAGTGGTAGAAACCGATCGCGATGCCCTGGGCCTCGGCGGCGGCCCGGTTGTAGAGGTACCGCTCGTCCCGCGACGTCCCGTAGTCCGACCGCATCACGATGAACGACACCGCCGTCTTCACCTGGGCGAAGTCCACCGTGCCTTGCCACTTGGAGATGTCGATCCCCCAAATCTTGGGGCCCCGCGTCGGCCCCGGCAGCGAGAGCCCGTCGGCCCGCCCGTAGAACGGGTTCCGGCCCATCGCCCCGTCCTGGGCAAAGCAGAGCCCCGCAAGCGCGAGCAGGACGACCGACAGCCAGGCGCGCCACCGTCTCATCGGGCCAGGGTCTCCTTCGTGTAAGTCACCGTGAACGCCCCCGCCGAGGCCGGGGCGACCCCCGTCACCACCGCCTGGTAGTGCGAGCCCGCCGTCACTGCGAAGGTGGCCTTGGCCGTGGTGCCCCCGCCGCTGTCGTCGTCTTCCGCCAGCACGACGGCGGTGCCGTCGGCGGCGGTCTTCTCGATGCTCACCACCGGGTCAAAGGCCGACGACCCCGCCGTGACCGTGGCCGTGCCGTCCGCGCTCGCCGTGAACGTCACCGCGACGTACTTCGACCCGTCCTCCAACGACGCCGAAGTCGAGGCCAAGGTGCCGTCATAGGTGCCCGGCCCGCCGCCGGACGTGCCCCCGCCCGTGCCCCCGGTCGAACCGCCGCCCGTCGCACCGCCCGAAGCGCCGCCGCCCCCGCCTCCGCAACTGGCCACCGCCGCGCCCACCACCAACGCGCCGACCAAGACGACCCAAGCCTGTGTCCGCATCCCGTTCCTCTCCCGACGCCCCGCGCCGTGCGCTCAAGAGTACAGCAATCTGACCAGGGATCGCGACGATCCGTGCCGGTGACACCGCATTCTCTTGGGGTATCTCCCCACCGTGGCGGACAAGCTCGAAAAATATCGGGGCAAGCGCACGTTCACCGAGACCAGCGAGCCCGAGGGCGTCGTCAAGGAGACGTCCGGCCACATCTACACCGTCCAGGAGCACTACGCCCGCCAGCTCCATTGGGACCTGCGCCTGGAGCACGAGGGCGTCCTCCTCAGTTGGGCGGTGCCCAAGGGGCCTCCCGAGCGCGAAGGCGTCCGCCGCCTCGCCGTCCGTGTCGAGGACCACCCCGTCGACTACGCCACCTTCGCCGGCGAGATTCCCAAGGGCAACTACGGCGCCGGCAAGGTCGTCCTGTGGGACCAGGGCACCTGGCAGCCGATCTACAAGGACACCGACACCCAGCTCGCCGAGGGCAAGCTGGAGTTCACCATCCACGGCCAGCGCCTGAAGGGCGACTTCGTCCTCGTCAGGACGAAGCCCGACAGTGACGAGTGGCTGTGGATGAAGATGCGCGCCTCGACCACCGTCGCCAAGCCCCGGCTGGCGGTGGACGTCCCCGGCCCCCTTGTCGAACTCCCCAAGTCGCTCGCCCCCATGCTCTGCACCCGCGTGGACCGGGTGCCCGTCGGCGACGACTGGGTGCACGAGATCAAGTGGGACGGGTGGCGCGTCCTCGCCCGGTGCGTCGACTACGGCGTCGAGTTCAGGACAAGGAACGACCAGACCGTCCATTTCAGCGGCCTGGGCACGGTGCTCGCCCGGTGGATACCCGCCGGTTCGGTCATCGACGGCGAGGCCGTCGTCTTCGACGAGTACGGCGTCAGCCGCTTCCCCCTCGTCCAGCAGGCGATCAAGCACGGCAAGACCGACGGCGTCGCCTTCGTCGCCTTCGACGCCCCGTTCCTGCAAGGCCGCGACATCCGCCACCTGCCCCTCGCCGAGCGCAAGGAACTCCTCCGCCGTGTCCTGGAGCCCTGCACCCACCCCCGCCTGCGCCTTTCCGACCACCACGCGGGCGACGGCCGCGAGCTCCTCAAGGCGGCGTGCCGGTCGGGCCTGGAGGGCGTCGTCAGCAAGCGGCTGGACAGCGCCTACACCTCCACCCGCAGCCAAAACTGGACCAAGGTGCGTTGCGAGAAAAAGCTCCGGGCCCTCGTCGGCGGCTACACCGTCATGGCGGGGACGACCCGCCAAATCGGCGCCCTCGTCCTGGGCGCGCGGGGCGCCGACGGCAAGCTCACCCCCCTCGGCCGGGTCGGCACCGGCTTCTCCGACGCGGTGCGGTCCAAGCTCTTCAAGACCCTCCAGCCCCTCCAACGCCTCGACTCCCCCTTCGACCCGCCCCTCGACCCCGTCCAAGACAAGGGCGTCACCTATGTCGACCCCGAGGTCATGGCCGAGGTGCAGTTCCTCGACTGGAGCGCCGACGGCATGCTCCGCCAGGCCAAGTTCCTGGGCCACGGCCCCGCCCCGGCGCCCGCCCCCGCCGTCGAAGCCGCCCCCGCCCCGACCCCGCGCCGTGCCGTCAAGATCTCCAGTGAGGACCGCGTCCTTGACCCTTCCAGCGGCATGACGAAGGGCCAGGTCGCCGACTACTACGCCGCGGTGGCCGCGCGGATGCTCGTCCACCTGCGCGGGCGGCCCCTCTCCCTGCTCCGCAGCCCCGACGGCATCACCGACGCCACCTTCTTCCAGAAGCACCGGATGGCGGGCCTCGGCCCCCACGTCCACAGCGTGGACGTGCAGGAGCATGGCGACGACGGGCCCCAGACCTACATGCACGTCGACGACGCCGAGGGCCTGCTCAACCTCGTCCAGATGGCCGCAATCGAGTTCCATCCCTGGGGCAGCACGGTCGCCGACCTGGAGCGGCCCGACACCCTCGTCTTCGACCTCGACCCCGCCCCCGACGTCTCCTGGGAACGGACGGTCGCGGCGGCCTACGACGTGCGCGACCTGCTCCGCGGCTTCGGCTTCCGCCCCCTCACCAAGGTGACCGGCGGCAAGGGCGTCCATGTCGTCGTGCCCATCGTGCCCGACCTCGACTGGGACGAGGCGAAGGACTTCTGCCGCAAGTTCGCCGAGGCGATGACGGCCCAGGAACCCCGCCGCTTTGTCAGCAAGACGACCAAGAGCGCCCGGGCGGGCAAGATCCTCATCGACTACCTGCGCAACGGCCGCGGCGCGACGGCGGTGGCGGCCTACAGCCTGCGGGCCCGCCCCCACATGCCGGTGGCGATGCCGGTGGCCTGGGAGGAGCTGCCCAGCCTCGGCCCCGGGGGCGTCCTGCCCGCCGAGGCGGTGCGCCGCGTCGCCGAAGACCCCGACCCCTGGGCCGACTACGAGGACTGCCGGGTGGAGTTCCCCACCGGGTAGCCCGCCACCCCGTCCGGACCGCCGCCGGACGCCGGTTCAAATGACGCGTTCCCGTCACCTTCCCGTCACCCTCCCGTCACCCTCCCGTCACCCTCCCGTCACCCCCCCGAGGCGGGAACGGGTCGGCGCGCAGGGGGCGGCGGCGGGGGAGTGCGTCGTGGGGCCGGGGTAGTCAGGCCTTTTTCTCTTTGCCGCGGTTTTTGACGCTTTCGGAGAGCAGGGAGGCGAGGTCGATGACGTTGCGGCTCTCGCGCGGGCCCTCCTCGATGTCTTCCAGGCCCGGCTTCGGGGTCAGCCCGCCCGACTCCACCTTTTTGTCGATCCAAGCGATGAGGGCCTCGCGGTAGTCGTCCTTGTACTGCAGGGGGTCCCAGTCCGCCTCCATCGCCACGACGAGCTGCTCGGCCAGCTTCACCTCCCGCTCGGTGATGTTGTACGACTCCATGGGCTGGTCGGGCAGGGCGTAGCCGTCGATCTGGCGCAGCTCGTGGGCGAAGCGGAGGAGGAAGACGACGAGGGCGTTGCCCCGGGGCATGAGCGCGGCGAGGTACTCCCGGGTGCGGATGGCGACCTTGGCGATGCCGACGCGGCCGGACGAGGCGAGCACCTCGCGCAAGAGGACGTACCCCTTCTCGGTCTTCTTTTTCGGGATGAGGACGTAGGGCTTCTCGAAGTAGAGCTCGTCGATCTGCTCGCGGGGGACGAACGCCTGGACGTCGATCGTCTTGAGCGACTCCAGGGCGAGGTTCTCGAAGTCCTCCTTGGTCAGGACGACGTAGTTCTCGTCGCTGTACTCGTACCCCTTGACGATCTGGTCCCACGGCACCTCTTTGCCCGAGACCGCGTTGACGCGCAGGTACTTGATGTTCGCCTTGTCGCGCCCGTCGAGCATTTTGAAGCCGATCTCGCTCTTCTGCTCCAGGGAGAAGAGGGACACGGGGACGTTGACGAGCCCGAACGAGATGCTCCCCGTCCAGATGGGCCGCCCCGTCCCGTCGGGCCTCTCGCTGTCGTTGTCTTCCGCCGCCGGTTTGCGCGCCATCGCCGCTATTGTATGCCGGGCGGCCCGGTTTTCCACCGCGGGCGGGCCGAAAAGTTACCGGTCTGGTTCACTTATTCGCCGGTCTCCAGCCAGCGGAGGTCCGCGGGGGAGAGGGTGATGTGGGTGGCCTCGGCGTTCGCCCGGAGCTGGTCAGGGTCGGCGGGGCCGACCAGGGCCCAGACGGGAAAGGGTTGGGCGAGGGTCCAGGCGAGGGCGACCTGGTTGCCGGTGGCCCCCACCTTCTTGCCGAGCACCTCGGCCCGTTCCCGCCTGGCGCGGTTCTCATCGTTGGCGTAGACCCGGGTCACGTCGGCGGTCTCGACGTGGGCGAACCACCCGCCGCCGGTGGAGCTCCAGCTGAACAAGGGGAACTGGGTCTGGGTGTGCCAGGCCCGCTCCTCCGCGGTGAGGGTGTGGCAGTCGGCCCACATCGGTTCGTTGACGGTGGCGAGGGAGAGGTTCGGGTTGTTCACCGCGAAGCCTTGCCGGCCCGTCTGGGCGGCGTAGGCGTCGAACTCCTGGACCCGCCCCACCGTCCAGTTGCTGGCGCCCCAGTGGCGGACCAGGCCCCGCCGCTTGAGTTCGTCGAGCTTGTCGACCAGGGGCCCGACCGGCACGGCGGGGTCGTCGCGGTGGAACGCCCAGAACTCGACGTGGGACAGGCCCAGACGCTCCAGGTCTTCGAGCAAGTCGGCCTCGATGTGGCCCGGGGTGACCCGGGGCGAGCCGTAGGGATGGCACCCCTTGTCGTAGAGGACGGCCTCGTCGCGCACCCCGCGCTCCCGGAGCCAGCGGCCCAGGGCCCGGTGCCCGCCGCCGTCGTTGTAGATGTGGGCGAGGTCGAAGGCGTTGCCCCCCAGTCCCCAAAAGGTGTCGAGGAGGCGGGCCGCGTCCTCATAACGGTCGATGTGCAGGGGGACGGTGCCGAGCACCAACCGGGAGACGGCCAGGCCCGTGCCGGGCACGACGGCGCGGGGGATCACGCCCCGCCCCCGAAGACGAGCCCACCGCTCCGCCGGAGGGCGTCGAGGGCCCTCATGTTGCCGAGGGTGTCGTCCGGGGACACCGCCGACGACGACCTCTTCTCAATGTCGGCGGCGACACAGTCGGCCTCGTGGGCGTAGAGGTCGTCCACCGGCCACGGACCGAGGACACGGACGGCGTCCTCTCCCCGCACGGTGTGGCGGACGACGCCGTTGCAGAACCAGGGGCTCTCGACGACAAGGCGGCCCTCCTCCCCGTAGACGACGACCTGGTTTTCCATCTCCTGGTGGACGCCGGTGGCAAAGCTGGCGGTGACCCCGCCGGGGAACTGGAGGACACCGGCCCCCCAGGCGTCGTAGCCGTCGCCACCGGGGACGTAGGCGAACTCGGCCCGGGAGGGTTCTTCGCCGGCGACCGCCCGGCAGTAGGAGACGCAGTAGCACCCGACGTCCATGAGCCCCCCGCCGCCCAGGGCCCTCTCGGTGCGGAAGTTCTGCCAGTCTCGGCCCGCCTGGAAGCTGAACTCGGCCCTGATGTGGGCGACACGGCCCACCGCGCCCGACCTGACCAGCCGGAGCACCTCCTGGGTCTGGGGGTGGAACCGGTACATGAACGCCTCGGCGAAGTAGACGCCGCAGTCCCGCACCACCGCCAGGGCCTCTTCGGCCTCGGCGGCGTCCAGGGTGAACGGCTTTTCGCACAGGACGTGCTTGCCCGCCCGGGCGCACATCACAGTGTCGGCGGCGTGCAGGTGGTGGGGCGAGGCGATGTAGACGGCGTCCACGTCGGGGTCGTCGGCGACGGCCTGGTACGTGGCGTAGCCGCGTCCACCGTGTTCGGCGCAGAAGGCGTCGGCCTTTTCTTGGCTACGCGACCCCACGGCGACGAGGGTGCCGGTCTTGGACTTCTTGAGGCCACGGGCAAAGGCATGGGCGATGCCGCCCGTCGCGAGGACGCCCCATCGGACTCTCTCCATATGCGCCCCCGATCATACAGGCCCGAAGGGCTCCATCAGGCGGTGCTGGTGGTCTTTCAGCCACTTTTCATGACGCCGGTGGTCGGGGTCGTGGCGGGCGACCAGGGCCCAGAAGTCGCGGCTGTGGTCCATGTGCACCAGGTGGGCCAGCTCGTGGACGACGATGGCCCGCATCACCTCGGGCGGGGCGAGGACAAGCCGCCAATTGAAGTTGAGGCCGCCGCGGTGGCTGCAGCTTCCCCACTTGCTCCGTTGGTCGCGGACAGCGAGGGACGTGGACTTCACCCCCATCCGGGCCTCCCATTCGGCGACGAGGGGGAGGAGGGCCTCGCGGGCCTCGGCGCGGAGACGGCGGCCGACCACTGCCCGGGCCTCGTCAACAGAACCGGCCTTCACCCGGAACGTCCGGTCGGCGTCGTCACGGACGAAGGCGGGGCCGCCCGCGACCGCCTCGACCTTCCACTCCTCGCCGCGGTAGAGGGTGCGGGCGGGGTCCGACTCGCGCAGGGCCTTGGCGATGCGGAGGGTGTGCCTCAGCACCCAGTTCGGGTTGGCGGCGAGCAGTTGGTCGGCGGTGCGGAGGGGGGCCCGGGCGGGGAGGACGACCTCGAGACCGTCGCGCAAGGCGCGTATCCGGGCGCGGCGGGCCGTCCGCGACCGGCGGACGGTGGCCCAGCACTCGATCCCCTCGACCAGAATCTTGACCTTGTCGGACACTCGGCCCATTGTGCCTTTCAGAAAGGTAAAAACGCGGGATGCAACGGTCCTTCTTCCTTGCCGCGGTCATCGCCGTCGCGGCGACCGCCGTCGCCCAGCTTCCTGAGCCGAAGGGCTTTTCGATCCGGCGGCTGACGGACTACCCGCTCGTGCAGGGGTCGAGCCCCAGCGGCGCGGCGATGAGCCCCGACGGCCGCCACATCGTTTTCAGTTGGAACAAGACGGGCCAGCGGATGAAGGACACATGGGTCGTGGACTTCCCCGACGGTGAGCCGCGACAGATCGTCGCCAGCAAGGACATCCCCCGCTTTCCCATGCAGGAGGACAAGCGCACCGCCCTGCAGAAAGAGGAGTCGGAGCTTTATGACGGGGGCATCGGCGGCTACCGCTGGTCGCCCGACAGCAAAGAGATCATGTTCTCCTACCGGGGCCGGACGTGGCTGATGAAGCCGGACGGCAGCGGGCTGCACGCCCTCTTCGACACCCAGGAGCAGGTGGGCGGCGCCCAGTACTCCCCCGACGGCAAGGCGATCTCCTTCACGCGGGGGGGCGACGTCTACCGCTACGACCGGGCGACCGGCCACGTCACCCAGCTCACCTTCCTGCCCAACGGGCAGAGCGTCGGCGGGGTCTGGTGGTCGCCGGACAGCAAGACGCTGGCCGTGCAGTGGCAGGACAGCAGCCGGATCGGCCGCCACGTGATGATGGACTTCACGAAAGACCGCGCCGAGGTGGTGAACATCAGCCGGGGCTGGCTCGGCGAGATGGGCCAGAACGTGCAGGTCGGGTTTGTGCCCGCCACGGGCGGGGCGATCAAGTTCGTCCCCGGCATCCCGCGCTACACCTGGATCACCGACGCGGCATGGTCGCCCGACAGCCGCCGCTTCGCCTTCTTCCGCATCGACGAGTCTTTCCAGAAGGCGACGATCGCCGTCTGCAACCCGGCCACCGCGCTGCGCTACGACTGCTACGAGGAGAAGGCCCCCAAGAACTACATCCCCGACTTCCGCAAGCTGGACTGGACGAGGGACAGTTCCAAGATCCTGTTCACCACCGACATCCTGGACGGCAAGTTCGGGTACCGCAGCCTGCTCGCCGTCGACCCCGCCGGGCAGCATGTCGAGAAGGTCTATGCGAAAGACCACGACATCGCCGGGTTCATGCGCCCGAAGGACAGTGACCGCATCGTCTTGGCCACGTTGGCCCGCAACCCCCTCTACATCGACGTCACGGTCTTGGAGCCGGACGGCAAGACCACGACGCACACGGTGTATGAGGACGGCGTGACGACTCCGGCGGCGTTTGACGACGCGACGATGCCCCTGGTGAGCGACGACGGCACCAAGATGGCCAGCCTGGCGAGCAACCCCACGATCAATTCCGAGCTCTTTGCCCTGGAGCCCAAGCTCAAGCGGATCACGACGAGCCAGTCGGAGGACTTCAAGAAGATCGAATGGGCCGACGTCAAGCAGGTGAGCTTCCCCGGCCCCGACGGGGCGACGATCTACGGCACCCTCTTCACCAAGAAGGGCCTCGACACGAGCAAGAAGCACCCCGCCTTCCTGAGCAACATGTACGCGAACTCAGCCCGGGCGAGCTGGGGCGGGTACATCGAGAACTACGCGGCGACAGAGCTCGACATGGTCGTGCTCAAGGTCAACTTCCGCGCCAGTTGGGGACAGGGCGGCGAGTTCAATTCCGGCTATGCCAAGTCGATGGGGATCATCGACACCCAAGAGGCGGTGGCGGCCAAGAAGTACCTGGTCAGCCTGGGCTACGTCGACCCTGACCGCTGCGGCGTGTGGGGCTGGAGCTACGGCGGCTTCCTCACCGACATGATCATGCTCTCCGCGCCGGGCGAGTTCGACACCGGCGTCGCCGTGGCGAGCGTGACGAACTGGAAGAGCTACAACGAGTGGTACACCCGCCGTCGCCTGGGCTTGCCCAAGGACAACGAGGAGGTCTACAAGAAGACTTCGCCGATCAGCTACGCCAAGGGCCTGAAGGGCAACCTCTTCCTGATCCACGGCATGCTCGACGACAACGTGCTGTTCCAGGACGTCGTGCAGCTCACCGAGCTGATGATCCGGGAGGACAAGCACTTCGACGAGTTCTTCTTCCCCCGCTCTGACCATGGCATCAGCCGCGTCCACGAGAGGCCGCTCGTGTGGGAGAAGCTGCTAGGATACTTGTACACTAAGCTGAACCGTCCTAAGGAGTGACTATGAACAAACCCCTCGTCCGGACCGCGGCCCTTGTCGCCGCCGTCGTCGCCGCCGGCCTCACCGTCGGCCAACAGAACAACGCCACGGGCAAGCCCCTCGCGATGCCCGCCGACAAGGTCGTCACCAAGGCGACCAACCAGGCCCAGCGGGACAAGAAGAACGTCCTCGTCATCTTCCACGCCTCCTGGTGCGGTTGGTGCAAGAAGCTGGAGGCGGTCATGGCCGACCCGACCGTCAAGCCGTTCTTTGACAAGTCGTTCGTGACGACGCACCTCGACGTGCTGGAGAGCCCGGACAAGAAGTACCTGGAGAACGCGGGCGGCGAGGCCCTGCTGGACAAGTGGCACGGCAAGGACGAGGGCATCCCCTACTTTGTGGTCCTTTCGCCCAAGGGCGAGGTCATGGCCGACTCTCGGTTCGCCGGCAAGGGCGGCAAGCTGAGCAACATGGGTTGCCCCGCCGAGCCCGAGGAGATCGACGCCTTCATCGCGATGATGAAACGCACGGCCAAGGTCTCTGCCGCCGACGAGAAGGCCCTGAGGGCTCGGTTCGCTAAGGTGAAGTCGGGCGGCTGACGAGGCGGCCCAACCACTCGACCACCGCCCCCGCCACCACTTCGGCCCGCTTGGACATGAGCGGGCCGACGTGGCTCATGCCGCGGTATTCGTGGACAGCCGCCCCCGCCCATCGGGCGAGGGCCAACGAGTCCGCGGGCGGGACGTCGGTGTCGGCGTCACCGACCACGACCAGAGTCGGACACGACGGCTTCGCGCACGGCACCCCTCGGCGCAGGGCGTCGATGACCGACCCCGACTCGTCACGCCACCGCTTCCAGGCGTACTGGACCATCGCCTCGTCACTGTCGGGCATGGCGTCCACGGTGTCCTGGAGCGGCCCCCCCGCCCACTTCACGACCGGCGGGCTGGGAGCACCGGCTCGGCGACTGCCGACCCCGGCAGGGGCGACCGCGTTCACCAAGACGACGGCGGCGGGCGACTTCCCCTCGGCCGCCTTCAGGACGAGCGGCCCGCCCATACTCGCGCCGACCAAGACGAACCGGCCCTGTCGAGGGAGCCAAGACTTGACCTGGCGCACGTAGTCGGAGAAGGTGGTCTTGGCCAAGCCACCCTTGGCGGGCACCAAGTCGCGGGCGACGACGGGATACCCGGCCCGTTCGAACTCACGCTTCCAGACCACGTATTCCCAGCCGCCGCCTCCCGCACCGTGGACCATGACCACGGTCGGCTTCATCAACGCCTGTCCCATCACCACGAGCGGCACCACGAGCATGTCTACACCTTCAAGTTGAAGACGACGGGGGCATGGTCGCTCGGCTTTTCCTTGCCCCGGGCCTCCTTGTCCACCCAGCACCCCCCCGCCGAGGCGAGGAGCGGTTCCGTCACGTAGACATGGTCGATGCGCCAACCCAGGTTGCGCTCAAAGCTCATCGGGATGCGGAAGTCCCAGAAGGTGTAGTAGCCCGGGTCGTCTCCCTGCAGGCGGAACACGTCCGTCCACCCCCACTCCTTGATCCGGGCCAGCCGGGCGAACTCGTCGGGGTGGTGCCCGACACCGCCGAGCATACGGGCCGAGTCATAGACGTCGGCAGGGGTCGGGGCGATGTTCATGTCGCCGAGCCACACGGCCTTGTCAGAGGGGGACGCGACCTCCGAGCAGAACGTGGCGAACTGGTCGAGCCAGGCCAGCTTGTACTCCCACTTGTCGGTGCCCACGACCGTCCCGTTGGGGACATAGGTGTTGACGACCAAGACGCCGTCGAACAGGGCCCTGACGACGCGGCAGTCGTCGGCCCAACCGGCTGAATAGCCAAAGACGACGTCTTGGGGCGGGGCCTTGCTCAGGAAGGCGACCCCGTTGTACGTCTTTTGGCCATGGAACACGACGTGGTACCCCGCCGCCTCCAACTCGGCCCGTGGGAACTTGTCGTCCTCGACCTTTGTCTCCTGCATCGCCACGACATCGGGCTGCGCCTCCTCCAGCCACTCCAAGACCCGAGGTAACCGGGCACGGACGGAGTTCACGTTGTAGGTGGCCAGACGCACCCCGTCATTGTGGTCCAGAATGTGCCCGTGCGCGGACCGGTGGTCGTCGTGGGGGGTGGGGCGGCGGGCATCGTCGCCGCGTGGCGGGCCGCGTCCCTTGGCGCACCGGTCTTGCTCCTGGAAAAGACTTCCCGGCTCGGCACCAAGATCCTCATCTCTGGTGGCGGGAAGTGCAACGTGACCCACGCCGGCACGGTCGAGGAGGTCCTGCGCCCGTTCCCTCGGAACGAGGCCGTGTTCCTGCGTCCCAGCTTCTATCGGTTCCCGCCCGACCGGATCGTCGCCATGCTCGCCGACCGTGGCCTGACCCTCTACACCCGACCGGACGGACGCATGTTCCCCGACGGGGCCGACGCCAAGGACGTGGTCGCCCACCTGGCGGCCTATCTCGACGCCGTCGACGTCCGGCTCGAAGCGCCGGTGACTGGCATCGTCCCCGGTCAGGGCGTGCGGTGCGACGGGCACCTTGTCGAGACGCGGCACGTCGTCTTATGCGTCGGCGGAAGCAGCTTTCCCAAGACCGGCACCACGGGAGACGGGTTCGCCTGGGCCCGCACCGTCGGCCACCGGGTGGCCCCTGTCCGCGCCGCCCTCGCGCCGGTGGAGTTCCAGGGTGTCACCAGCGACCCTTGCGCCGGGGTCGCCCTGCGTGACGTATTGCTCCGTGCCCGCCAGAACGGCAAGGTCATCGACAAGTGGCGGGGGGACGTGCTCGTCACCCACCGCGGCCTTTCGGGGCCTGCCGTCCTCGGCATCACCCGGACTGTCGCCGCGCGGTGGGACGAGGGGCCGGTGGACTTCGAGGTCGACTTGGCCCCGGACACCGGATTTGAGGCCCTCCAGGCTGACATCACCCGATGGAAGACGGGCGACCCCAACGCCAAACTGGCCCGGGCCCTGGAGGAGTTCGTCCCGACCCGGCTCGTCACCCGGCTGGTCGAGTCGGCCAGCCTCAACGGGGCGACGACGGCACAACGCCTGACCAAGAAGGACGCCAACAAGCTGGTGGAGACGCTGAAAGCCTGGCGGCTCGGCCGCGTGGCCAAGGTGCTCTTTGACAAAGGCGAGGTCGTGGCGGGCGGCGTCAGCCTGGACGAGGTCGACCCGCACTCCATGCGGTCTCTCAAGGTGCCGGGGCTTTACCTTGCCGGCGAGGTCCTCGACATCGCCGGCCCGGTCGGCGGCTACAACCTTCAGGCTGCTTGGTCGACCGGGTTTGTCGCGGGCGAGTCGGCCGCCCAAGACTGGCTCACTTCTTGAAGACTTTCCGGAACAGGTCGGTCATCAGCGCCCACGAGTTTTTGTCTGCTTCGGCGTTGTAGGCCATTCCCCGCGAAGGGTCGTTGCCCGCCATGGGTTGGGTGAAGCCATGGACGGCCCCCTTGTACCACACCATTTGGTAGTCCACGTGGTGGCTCTTGAACTCGTCCTCCATCGCGGCGATCTTCTCCGGGCTGCTCGAATGGTCCTCGGTGCCGTGCAGGACGAGGATCTTGCCCTTGATCTTCGCGCCGTCGGCCTTGTTCGTGCTGTCCAACCCGCCATGGAAGCAGACGGCGGCCTTCACGGGGGCCCCCGTCCGGGCCAGCTCCAAGGCCCCGGTGCCGCCGAAGCAGTAGCCGATGACCGCCGTCCGGGCCTTGTCGACGTGCGACTGGGCCAGCATCGCGTGGTACCCGGCCAAAAGCCGCTCACGGAACAGCTTCCGGTCGGCGTTGCGGTACTTGCCGGCGAGTTGTCCGGCCTGGGCACCGTTCACGCCGGCACGGACGCCCTTGCCGTAGATGTCGCAGGCAAAGGCGACGTATCCCAACTCGGCGAGCTGCCTCGCGCGCCCCTTCTCATAGTCGCTCAGGCCCGTCCACTGATGCACGACCATCACGGCGGGGACGTTGGCCTTCAGGTTTTTGGGATAGGCGACGTAGCCCTGGCACGTCACGTCGCCGTCCTTGTAATCGACGTCTTTGGCGACGATCTGCGGGGCCATGACGGCATGGAGGGCAAGAAGAGTCAACATACACCTATTCTAATGCCCCTCTCCCGGAAAATCTCCGGGCAAGGACGCCCGTTTGTCAGAACGTTGCGTCATCAGGCGGCCTTGCGGGGGCGGGCCCATTGCCCGACCATCCCGCCAAAGACAACGGTCCAGGCCGCGACGGCGGCCCACAAGAAGACACGCGGAATGCCCATCAGAAAGCCGAGCCCCAGCACGGTGTCCATCTCATAAGTGGCGACGGTGTACATCCCCAAGGGGAAGACGGCCCCCCAATACTGAGGGTCGTAGACCAACGGAAACCGACGGATGACGTGCCGCCAAATCCCCAAGACAACGAGCATCGGTATCCACCATGTGCCCGTCACCCAAAAGAACACAGTGAAACCCTTCATAAACGGTGCGAGTGACGCAAGGATCGGCAATTCCGGGGCGTTCCTGATCAGGAGAGAACCCGCTAATGTCGAGATCGCCATGGCTCCCATGTTGATCCAGTAAGGCGGCGCTAGGTCGCCGGGCGAAAACTTGAAAAAAGTGTAACGATAAAAGATCAAAGAGATCATCCAGATGTACAACATGCCACCGGCAAGCCAATAGGAGACGGCGATGAAGTTGGTCACCGTCCGGTGAGGCTCGGCCATATAAGGTGCGAGCAAGGCTCCGAGCACCGCGATGGCTTGGGTCGCCACGACGGTAAGGAGCCAAGCCCCCGTGATGCCTTCGTCAAGAGACGGCTTGTTCTCCTTCACCGTGAAGGCGGTGAATATGGTGTAAGTCAACACGACCCAAAGGACGATGCCCGCCGCCCACAGGCCCACGGCGACCGGGAAGTTACCGCCGATCCGGATGTACTGGCTACCGAGGACGCATGTCGCCGCCACCCAAGTGAAGAACCCGGGGCCCTTGCGGTGGTCGACCAAGTCTTCGATCATCCGCCTCGGAAACCACAGGAGTCGCAGGCCGTTGAGCACGACAAGCACGACATAGGCGATCGAGTTGAAAACGAAGAGGGCCTGGGGCAAGACCGGCAGCTGGAAGCGAAAAGTGGCGATGGAGACAATTCCCGTCGCCATGACGAGCGCGAAGTACGCGGGGGTCAGGTCCCTTACCATCGACCTGATATCCCAAGACCTGCTTGGCATGTTGGCCAAGTATGGCCGCTAGGAGGCCCGGGGCGGCATGCGTCGTCCCGGGCCTTAAACGTTCTCAGTTTTTGGCTGATCGGCGGCGTGCCACCAGCCCTAGGAGGCCGAGACCCAAGGCCATCGTCGCCGGCTCGGGCACCGACTCCGTTTTGAAGTTCGGGCCGAAGTAACCGACGATGCCGTTGCTGCTCGTCGGCGGTTGTAAAAAGTTACCCACGGCAAATTGGTCGACACCATACGTGATCCGGGGGTCGACCCACAAGGACGCAGGCGACCACGCGTATTCGTCCACAAGTCCACTGCTGCCCATGATCACGTATTCACCAGGCAGCAGGGGGGTCGGCGCGCAAGCCGTATACCGGAAACCTGAGTCCAGAGGGTCGCCTGGCGCGACGAAGCCTGCGACAAGAAGGGTTAACGAACTGTCGTAGATACCGACCTCATGGCCTTCGACAAGGTCGTCACCGGTGTAGTCGTAGTAACCCAAGGCTTGGACGAGGACGGGGACGTTGACGGTGAAAGTCCAACCTAGTGAGTAGCCAGTGCCATTGTTCCAAGTGGTCGCCGGGTCAGGCACGATGTCCACCATACCGATGGCAAACGCCCGCGTGCACGAAACGGCAAGAAGTGAGGCAGCAATCAAACGTTTCATTATCTGTCACCTATTATCAATCAATGCGATGCACAGACCGATGCACGGATTGTCCTTCGGAAAATGACAATTGTCACCAAACAAGAACACCAAACCAGTAGTTTTACGAGGTTGCTAAAGCACTCGCGACGAGGTGAGTCGAGGAGGGTCAAGCTAGGAGCGTCCGGGCCCGGGCCGACCCAAAGGCGGTATAGTCGCGACGACGTGGGTAGGCTGGCCTTTTGGCTCTGCAGGGTGTTTGTCGCGGTGCTCCTTGTCGGCACCCAGGTGCACCTCTGCCTGCCCGAGTACGCCACGGCGACGGGCGACCCGTGCACCAAATGCCAAGGCCTGACCGACAACATAGCCCAGCCTCTGGGAGACTTTGCCCTCGTCGGCGCCCACGGCGACTGCCACGACTGTTGCTTTGTCAAGCCTTGCGACGACCACCAGCCACCACGGCCGGTGTCGCCTTCCAGCCCCCTGGTCTGGCAATGCCTGGCTCCGTGCCAGTTTGAGTTGACTTTGCCGGTCCTCGACCAAGACGACTTGCCCTCGTGGGGCGCCGTCGTCACCCACTTGGCCACCGGGCCCCCGCGCGCCACCACCCCCCGCGCCCCTCCTGCTTCCTGACTCTGAGCACGCCGCCTGACGCCGACGCGTCGGGCCCCGTCCCCATTTCAGGAACCAGAAGCAACCTTGAGAACCACTGTCACATTCGTCCTGCTCCTCGCCGCAGCCGGCGCAGGGGCCCAGTCCCTTTCACTCACCGAAGCCCTTGCCCAGGCAAGGCACAACCGACCCGCCGTCCATGCCGCCCGCCTCAACACGGAGCGGGCAAGACTCTCCGCCCGCGCCGCGGGTGCCTACCCCGGCCCCACGTTCGGACTGGGCCAGTCCAGTCAGCCCGACCTCGGTGCGACCGACCAAGACCTCTACGTGTCCCAGCCTCTCGACATCTTCGGGCGGGTCGCCGCCTCACGGGCCGTGGGCCGCGCCCAGGTGGCCGTGGCCCAGACGGAAGAGCGACAAGCCCTCCTTGAACTGCAGGACGAAGTCATGCGCGCCTACGTCGAAGCGGTGGCCGCCACCCGGCTTTCTGCCGCGGCCGAGGCCCAACGGTCTGTCGCCGAGTCTGTCCACCAGGCGACACGCCGACGCTTTGAAGAGGGACGCGTCCCCGAAGTCCAGGTGACCCGGGCCGAGATCGAGTTGGAGCGGGCCAAACAGTCTGCTCTTCTCCGCAAATCGGCCTTAGAGGCGGCGTTGACACGCTTGGCGGCGTCCGTCGGGCAGTCCAGCCCCGTGCCCGCGGTCGATGTCGCCCCAAGCCTGGTCGACCCGGCCGTGAGCCTGGACGGCCGCCCCGACATCCAGGCCCTTGAGGCCAAGCGCCGGCTCACCGAGGCGGAGGCCACCACCACCGCCAAGAGCCACTTGCCCGAGATCGACCTCGTCGGCCTTCGCAGCCCATGGCGCGGCGACGAGCACACCGTCGGTGTCAGGGTCCAGTTGACCTGGTCACTCAACCCCGGACGAAGTCGGGACGAGCAGGCCGCGGCCCGCAAGGCCGCCGAGGCGGACGCCAAAGCCGCTGAGGACCTCCGGCGCCGGGCACAGGCCGAACTCGGAGCCGTCGACATCGAGGTCGCGGCGGCCCGCCGGCAGGTGGAGTCTCTCGAAGCGGTCAGGCAAGCGGCCTCTGACCTCGTGAAGAAGTCTCAGGTCGGCTACTCCAACGGCTACAGCACCCTTCTCGACGTCCTCGAAGCGACACGGGCCGTCCGTGAGATCGACGTGGACCTCGCAGAAGCCCAGCTGCGGCTTGACCTGGCCCTGGTCCACAAGCACACCGTCGGCGGCAAGCTGGTCGAGGTGGCCCGGTGAAGTTCCTCGCTCCCATCTTGGCCACCGGCCTCCTCCTCGCCGGGTGCGCGTCCGCCCCGCAAGCGAAGACCGAGGAGCATGGTCACGACGAGGGTCATGCCGAGTCGGGCCACGTGGCACTGGACGCCGAGCAACGCGAACTCGCGGGCATTGAGACTGCCGTCGTGTCGTCGCGCCCGGTCCGGGCGACCCTCGACGTGCCCGGCGTCGTCAACGCGACGACCAAAGGCAGCGCCTTGGTCACCCCGCCCGTCGCCGGTCGGGTGGTCTCCATCAACGTCGGCCTCGGCGACACCGTGCGGCAGGGGCAGGTCCTCGCCACCCTCGAGTCACCTGAGCTTGCCCAAGCCTGGTCTGGCGTCGCCGAATCCGAGCGGATCCGCGACAGCGCCGAGGCGTCGGTGAAGGACGCCAAGGCCGATGTCGAACTCGCCCTTGCCAAGCTTGCCGCCAGCCAAGCCCAGTTGGCCCGCCAGCGCGACCTCGCCCGGGCCGGCGCCTTCAGCCAGGCTCCCGTCCAGCAGGCCCAGAGCGAACTGAACGACGCCCAAAGCGAGTTGCTTGCCCTCCAAAAGGAACAGGCCTCCCACGCCGAGGCCGTCCGACGCCTTGAGAACTTGTACCGCGACGGCATTGTCTCGCGCGCCGACCTCGACGCCGCCCGGCTCGAGTCCCAGCAGGACTTGATCCGGGTCGACCGCGCCCGCTCCCGTGTCGCCAACGCCAAACAGACGTTAGCCCGCGAACAAGACATCGCCTCGCGCGGACTCCTGAACGCCAAGGAACTCCAGGGTGCCGAAGCCGACGCGAAGGCGGCCCAGATCGAAGTCGACCGGGCCCGGGTGCGGGTCAGGTCGGCCGAAGCGGCCCGGACCAACGCGGAGAAGGCGGTCAGCATCGCACGGGCGACGTACCGGTCCACCAGCGCCGGGGGAGGTTCTGGAGGTCGAGTCTCCTTGGTCGCCCCGATCTCGGGGACGGTGACGAACCTCGCCGTGACCAAGGGCCAAGCGGTCGACCGCACCCAGGCGCTCATGACCGTCGAAGACCTCGCCTCGGTCTGGGTCACGGCCAGTGTTCCCGAGGCCGACGCGGCCAAGGCCCGTGTCGGCGCGGCGGTATGGGTCACCGCCGCCGCCCTACCGGGTCGCGAGTTCCAGGGCGTCGTCCAGGTCGTCGGCAGCCGGGTCGACCCCAAGACGCGGTCGGTGCCGGTGCAGTGCCTGGTGACGGGTGCGGCCGGCGCCCTTAAGCCCGAGATGTTCGCGACGGTCAAGGTCGCCCTCGGAGCCAGCTACGAGGCCCTCGCCTTGCCCGCGTCCGCCCTGGTCAAAGACGGCAAGAAGACTCTCGTCTTCGTCGAGCATGAGGGTGAGTACGAAGCGGTCGAGGTCGAACCAGGGCCCGAGACCGAGGGCTACGTCGTCGTCAAGTCGGGCCTCAAGGCCGGGCAGACCGTCGTCGTCAAGGGCGGCTTTGTCCTGAAGAGCGAGATGGAGAAGGACGAACTCAAGGGGCACGAGCACTGATGCTCGAACGCCTCTTGCGGTTCAGCCTCACCCAGAGGTTCTTCGTCATCGTCGGCACATGCCTCCTTGTCGGGATCGGCGCGGTCTCGTGGAGGCGGCTCAACCTGGACGCCGTCCCCGACGTGACGACCAACCAGGTCGTCGTCAACACCGAGACGGGCGGCATGGGGCCCGAGGAGGTGGAGAAGCTCGTCACCTTTCCCATCGAGACGGCGATGGGCGGGTTGCCCGGTGTGGACAACGTCCGTAGTCTCAGCCAGTTCGGCTTGTCCCAGGTCACCGTCACCTTCCACGACAATGTGGACACCTACTTCGCCCGGCAACTGGTCAATGAGCGCCTGAACGGTGTCAAAGGCCAGTTGCCGGAGGGTATCGAGCCGCCCCAGATGGGCCCGGTTTCGACGGGATTGGGCGAAGTCTATATGTACGCCCTTGAGTCCGAGACCCGGAGCCCGATGGAGCTCCGCACCCTCCAAGACTGGACCATCGCCCCCCAACTGCGGACCGTCCCCGGCGTCGCCGAGGTCAACGCGGCCGACGGCAGTGTCAAGGAGTACCAAGTCGTCGTCGACCAACGCGCCCTGCTGGCCAGGGGCCTGGCCGTAGACGAGGTCGTCTCTGCCCTCCAGCGGAACAACCGTAACGCCGGTGGCGGCGTGCTGGAACAGAACGGCGAGCGGATGCTCGTGCGCTCCGTCGGCATGGCGACGACAGTAGGCGACATCGAGCGGACAGTGGTGAAGTCCGAAGGCGGGGTACCCGTCCTCGTCCGCGACGTGGCGACGGTCCAGCTGGGCATCCCCACGCTCACCGGCGTGTCCACGAAGGACGGCCGCGAGGCGATGGTCGGGGTCGTTCTTATGCTCAAGGGCGCCAACGGCCGCGACGTGGCCAACGCGGTGCACCAAAGGGTCGAGGATATCCGCGACCAACTCCCCGACGACGTCAAACTCACGACCACCTACGACCGGTCTCATCTGGTGGACGAAGTCCTCCACACCGTGGCCAAGAGCCTTCTCGAAGGTGCCGCGCTGGTCGTGGTCGTGCTTGTCTTGCTCCTTGGCAACGTGCGGGGTGCCGTGGTCGTTTCGCTCGCGATCCCCCTCGCGATGCTCTGCGCGGTGGTCGGCATGCAAGCCTTCGGCGTCTCAGGCAACCTGATGAGCCTTGGAGCGATCGACTTCGGCCTGATCATCGACGGGGCGGTCGTCATGGTCGAGAACGCGGTGCGCCGCTTGGCCGAGGCAAGGGAGCATAAGGGGACGACCCTGACCAGGGCCGAAGTCAGGCAGAGCGTGTGGGACGCCGCCAAGGAGGTCGCCAAACCGACCGCCTTCGCCGTGTCGATCATCACGGTCGTCTACCTGCCCATCCTCACCCTGGAGGGGACGGAGGGCAAGATGTTCAAGCCCATGGCTCTGACCGTGGTCTTCGCCCTCCTTGGCGCATTGGCCCTGACGATGACCTTCGTCCCCGTCCTTGCCAGCCTGGTGCTGTCGGGTGACACCCGCGAGGGCCGGAACCCGGTGATGGCGTTCTTCAGCCGGATCTACGCCCCCGTGCTGGACTTCGCCCTCAGCCGCCGCGGGGTCGTGACGGGCGCGGCGATGGCGGTCTTGGCCGTCGCCGGTGTGGTCGGCGGCCGACTGGGGTCGGAGTTCGTGCCTCAACTCGACGAAGGCTCGATCGTCATCCAGCCGGTCCGTGTCCGCACCGTGGACGTCGCCCAGACGATCAAGCTGGTCACCGCCTACGAACGCAAAGTGCTGGAGGTACCCGAGGTGATGACGGTCTTCTCGCGAAGCGGCACCCCCGAAGTCGCCACCGACCCGATGCCGATGAGCCTGACCGACAGCTTTCTGATGCTCAAGCCCACCAACCAGTGGCGGAAGGGCATGACGAAAGCCAAGCTTATCGAGGAACTCGAGGCCAAGGTCAGCGAGGTTCCGGGCCAGGGCTACAACTTCACCCAACCGATCCAGATGCGGTTCGCCGAACTGGTGTCGGGCGTGAAGGCGGACGTCGGGGTCAAGGTCTTCGGCGACGACCTCGGCGAACTCAAGGCCAAGGCGGACGAGATCGCGGACGTCCTCCGCGGGATACCTGGGGCCCAAGACGTCGAGGTCGAGCAGGTTGACGACGTGCCCGTCCTCCAAATCGAGATAGACCGCGACGCGACCGCGCGCCTCGGCGTCACCATTGACGAGATCCAGGAACTGATCGAGGTGTCCCTCGGTGGCAAGCCCGTCGGCCAAGTCGTGGAGGGTGACAAGAGGTTCGATGTCACCGTCCGTCTGCCGGAGGCCCAACGGAAGGACGCCGAAGCGGTGAGGCGGGTGCTGGTCGAGACGCCGGACGGCGGGTCTGTCCCGCTCAGCGCCCTGGCCCGGATCGACGACGTCCCTGCCCCGGCCCAGATATCCCGCGAGTCGGGTAAGCGCCGTGTCGTCGTCCAACTCAACGTCAGGGGGACAGACCTCGGTTCGTTTGTCAACCGGGCCCGGGCGGAGATCAAGGAGAAGGTCAAGCTCAAGGAAGGCACTTACCTCACCTGGGGTGGCCAGTTTGAGAACCTCCAGCAGGCGTCCCGACGCCTCGCCGTCGTCGTGCCATTGGCCCTGGCGATGATCTTTGTCCTGCTGTTCACCACCTTTGGGTCGCTGAAGCAGGCTCTCCTCGTCTTCACCGGTGTCCCCTTGGCGGTGACCGGAGGAGTCGTGGCGCTGGCCGTCCGTGGCATGCCGTTCAGCATTGCCGCCGGGGTCGGTTTCATTGCGCTCTCCGGCGTCGCGGTGATGAACGGTCTCGTGATGGTCTCGGCGGTCAACCGCCTGAGGGCCGACGGGCTGGGTGTGGTCGACGCGGTGAGGACGGGGGCGCGGGAACGCCTCCGGCCCGTGCTGATGACGGCCCTCGTCGCCGCCCTCGGGTTTGTCCCGATGGCGTTCAACACCGGCATCGGAGCGGAGGTCCAACGACCCCTCGCCACCGTCGTGGTGGGTGGGATCCTCACCGCGACGGTGCTCACCTTGGTCGTCCTTCCGTCGCTCTACGCCATGTTCGAGCGGGACTGACACCGACCCGGGCCGGAGGCGACCGCACCTCCGGCCCAAGGGCCGGCCCCGTCAGAAGACCTTGACCAGCACGGCGCTGTGCCTGGGCACCGTGGCCGAGTACGACCCCGAGAAACCGCCGAGGTCACGCGCCCGCCACAGGTCGCGGACCCGGTGGCGACCCGTCAGCTTGAGGTCGCCAAACTTCGCTGTGACCGTCGCCGGCTCCTCACCCCGGTTGAAGAGACCGACGGCCGTCGACCCGTCGGCAAGGGGCCGCGCCCAAACCTCGGTCTGACCGTCGACGGCAATGCGGGTGGCGGGCTTGCCCAGTTCGTCTTGGTCGACGTCGATGACGTCATGGTTGGTCAAGAGGTCTAGCGTGAAGCGGTCGATCTGGGTCAAGTCGCAGCCGATCAGTAGTGGTGCGGCCTGGAGCGCCCACATCGTGATGTGGGTCAACTGTTCGTGAGGGGTCAATTTGGTCGAATGGAGCTTCTCGCCCCAACCCAGCTTGCCCACGACCAGCATGTCAGGGTCGTTCCAGTGCCCCGGGCCGCCGCCAGCCGCCCACTTGTCGCCTTGGAACCCGATTCCCGCCATGCTGTTCCAGGTGTCGGTGATGTCACCGGTCGTGCGCCAGCAATTGCCCCCGACCTCGGCGCCCCAATCCCAAACCTTCCCCATCCCGTATTGGCACAGAGAGTAGACGATGTCCCGCCCGCTCGCCTTGAGGAAGCCTCCCATGAGGCGGTACGGCTTCTGGAGGGCGGCCAAATCCGGCTGTGGGGCGACCGAGCTGTAGGAGCACCAGTCGTATTTCAGGTAGTCGACCCCCCACGCCGCATAGGTGTCGGCGTCTTGCTTCTCAAACTTATAGCTGGCCGTGTACCCGGCGCAAGTCTTGGGGCCGGGCGACGAGTAGATGCCAAGCCTCAGGCCACGGGCATGGACCTGCTCGGCCAGGTACGACATGTTCGGAAACTTCTCGTTCGTGCGGATGATCCCGTCCGGTCCCCGGTCGGCCTCCCAACTATCGTCAATGTTGACGTACTGGTAACCGTAAGCCGCCAGGCCGGTCGAGACAAACGACTTGGCTGCGTCGAGTACCCGGTCTTGGGTGACGGCCAACGCCCAGCAGTTCCAGCTGTTCCAACCCATCGGCGGAGTCAGGCAGAGGTTGCCACGGCTGTCGATCCGGACAGTCCGCCGGTCGGTACCACCGGGGCCGGAGACGACAAACACCACCTTGTGGTCCGCCGCGGTCGCGACCGCCCCGCGCACGACCCCGGTCTTTTCGTCCAGCGACAACCCGGCCGGTAGGTTCTCCGCCCGGTAGGTCAGAGGCGCCTTGCCGGTCGCCGGGACACGCCAGACGAAGTCGTGTCCGGCCGTGCAGCCGAGGACCCGGGGGCCGTGGACCTGCGTCTTGTCGCCGAACCCATGGGCGATCTCGGGCAAGGGCTCCGGTGGCGGGACAAAGGCACGGACGGTCTTCTCCCGCCCGCGGGCGACCTTGACCACCGGCTCCAGCCAGTCGCCATGGTCATAGTCGATGCCGTCTCCACCGTCGTCGACGAGGAGGAGCATCTTCTTCGCGCCCTTCAATGGGACGGTGACCCGGGCAGGTTGGTCTCCCTTGCTCATGACCGGCGTCGCCGCGACCTCCTTGCCGTCAAGGACGACCTTGAACGTCACCGAACCCGGTGCCGTCACCTCGTCGTCCACCCCGCACAACGCCGAAAACGACTCCGCCTTACCGTCCAGTTCGACGACAAACCGGCTGACCGCATGGGTGCCGATGCCGCGCTCATACCGGTGGCCCGCGACCGACAGGGGGTGTCCGTCCACGGAAAGGTTGCGATGCACCTCACCCCAGTCTTGGGTGACGTGCCGGAGGTCGAGGTCTTCGATGTGGACCTCGCCACCGGCCATGGCGGCAAGCAAGACGACGCTGAACATGGGTGTCGCCCAGTCTATTGCATCTCATGGAGGTTCTGCCAAAGGGCCGAACGGCCCCTTTTTGCGACTTGGCCGCACCGGCGTCCGTACCGACGGACAAGGCCGTCCGCGACCTGTCAAGGAGAGTGACAAAGATGACCACGATCGGAGACGTCTTGATGATCGTCAGCACCCTGCTGGCCATGGCCTGTGCGACTTGGGCGACCCTGGTGTTCGCTGCGCTGATGTTTCCCGGCAGGACGGCGGCTGCCGCCCTGGAACTGGAAAACCACCCCTTCCGCGCCTTTGCCAGCGGCCTGGCCGTCACCATCGTCGGCTCGGCCGTGGCGACGGTCCTCGTCAGTCTGCCTCTGCCGTTGGTGAAAGCACTCGGGTTCGTCGTCTTCGGCGCCGTCCTCTGCCTGTCCTTCCTCGGAATGGCCGGACTGACGCGCCTCGCCGCCCGACAGGTGAAGGGCGCCGGTGGGCCGGACCAGCCCTTCGCCGGTTATCTGCGGGGGGCCGCCCTTGTCGTCGGCGCCGCTTCGATACCGTTTGTCGGTTGGCTGCTCTTCGCTCCCGTCCTTCTCGTGGTCGGCGTCGGGGCTGGGTTGCGGGCCTTTGTCCGCGCCACCGCGCCCGAACCCTTCGGAGCCGAGGCATGAACGTCTCACGTCGGGCCGCCCTCGGTCTTCTGGGGGGTTCGGCAGTCGCCCTGGCCGGCTGCGACCGGATGGCCCGTGGCGTCCGTGAGTTCACCAAGTCGAGCCCCGAGCCCCCGCGACCCGGCCAAGAGCAAGACGCCAGGTTCCTCAACCGGTTTGGCTACGGGCCACGACCCAGCGACGTCGCCGTCCTGGCCACGAAGGGCCGGGAAGCCTGGCTTGACGAACAACTCCGTCCTGGAGACGAGCCCCTGGACGTCCAGCTCATGGTCCGTCGACTGGACATCGAACAGCTCGGCCCATGGGACTTGCGCGATTGGAAGCGGGAGGCCGTGCTCGCCCAGATGCAGCAGAAGGCGATCATCATGGCCACCTACTCCCCGTGGCAGTTGCGCGAGCGCATGGTCGACTTCTGGACCAACCACTTCAACATCTACACGGGCAAGGGCCTGGCCGTCTACCGCAAACCGATGGACGAGCGCGAGGTCGTCCGCAAGCACGCCCTCGGCAAGTTTCCCGACATGGTCCGGGCCAGTTCGCGGTCCACGGCGATGCTCGTCTTCCTCGACCAGCAGAACAGCACTGCCGCGCACCCCAACGAAAACTACGCCCGCGAACTGCTGGAACTCCATACCCTCGGCGTCCACGGCGGATACACCCAGAAGGACGTCATGGAGGTCGCCCGGTGCTTGACCGGCTATGACGAAGAGCGCGGGTTCTTGCGCAAGAAGGGGTCGTTTGTCTTCCGTCCGGAGCTCCACGACAACGGTGAGAAAGTGGTCCTCGGACATCGCATCCCGGCCGGTGGTGGCGAGTCGGACGGCGACCGGGTCGTTGAAATCGTCACCCGCCACCCGGCCACGGCGCGGTTCATCGCCCAGAAGCTGTGCCGGTTCTTTCTCGGCGACGACGGCAAACTGGCCGAGGAAGCGGTCGCCGAGGCATACCGTGCGACCGACGGAGACATCCCCTCGATGATCAAGGCGGTCGCCAGCCACCCGGCGGCCCTAGGGGGCCGTCCGGTGGTCAAGCGCCCCTTCGACTATCTCGTCTCGGCCCTGCGGGCGACGGACGCCCAAACGGACGGGGGGACGGCGGTCCAGAAGCACCTGGCCGACATGGGCCAGCCCCTTTACCAATGGCCGATGCCCGACGGGTTCCCCGACCGTACCCGGGCTTGGACAGGTTCCCTGCTCGGACGGTGGAACTTCGCCTTCGACCTCCTCGCCGGACGGCTGGACAGGACAAGCGTCGACGCGGCCGCCCTCCTGCGCCGGACCGGACTCGACCCGGTCGGCTGTGTCTACGGTGTGGCGGCGGGTTCACCCGTCGCCGATCGTGTCCGGGATGCGGTGGCCGGACTCCCCACGCCCGACGCCCTCGCCCTAGCCCTCGCCGCCCCGGAGTTCCAATGGCGATGAACAACCTGACGAGTTGGTGCAGTTGTGACGGGGCCGGTGGCCTCGACCAGACCGCGACATGGACGCGACGGGCCCTCGTGTCAGCCGGTGTGAGTTGGTTGGCGGCCCGGTCGGCCCTGGCCCAAGCGACGTTCGCCACCGACCGGCAAGACCGGCACGTCTTGGTCGTCGTCTTCTTACGCGGCGGGGCTGACGGCCTTCACCTCGTCACGCCGTACTTTGAGGACGACTACTACCGCGCCCGACCGGCACTCGCCACCCGCCCTCCCGGGGACAAGCGCGGCGGCCCGACGTGCGTCGACCTAGACGGTCGCTTCGGCCTGCATCCCACTTTGGCGCCCCTCCAGCCGGCATGGCAGGACGGCAGTCTGGCTGTGGTCCATGCGGTGGGTAGCGGCGACACCACCCACTCCCATTTCGAGGCCATGGCGACCATGGAACGGGGCCTGACCAACCAAGCGGACCTGGCCTCGGGCGGGTGGCTGGCCCGCCACCTGGAGACCCAGGCCGGGGCGACATCCCCGATGCGGGCGGTCGCCTGGGGGTACACGATGCCCGAAAGCCTGAGTGGCGCCACCGGGGCAACCCTTGTCGAGACCCTGGCCGAGTACCGCCTCCGAGCGGGTGACGGTGCGGCCCGCGAACGGCTGCACCGGCTCTACGCCGAGGCCCACGACCAACTCGCCGAAGCCGGGTCGCGTACCCTCGGCGTCCTCAAGACTCTGGACCGGCTGGATCCTAAGGACTACAAACCTGAACATGGGGCGACATACCCTGAGACCCCGACCGGCAAGGCGATGCGTGAGGTGGCGTTCCTCGTGCGGCAGAAGGTCGGCCTCGAGATCGCCTGCCTCGACTCGGGCGGGTGGGACAGCCACGTCAACCAGGCCTACCTCGTCGAGCAGATGGGCGACCTCGCCAAGACGTTGGCCGCGTTCCGACAAGACCTCGGCCCCGAGACGGCCCGGGTGACCGTCATCGTCCAAAGCGAGTTTGGCCGGCGCGTCGAGGAGAACAGCGGCCTCGGCACCGACCACGGCGCGGGCGGCGTCCTCTTCGCCATGGGCGGCGGCGTCCGCGGCGGCAAGGTTTACGGCGATTGGCCCGGACTCGGACGCGGCGACCGCACCGGCCCCGGGGACCTGCGGATCACGACCGACTACCGCACCGTCCTCGCCGAAGCCCTGGAGCGAAGGCTCGGCAACTCTGCCGTCAAGGACGTGTTCCCCGGCTTGGGTACCCGACGGTTGGGCGTGTTCAGCTAGGTCAGGCCCGGTCTTCGACATGGGCCTCGTCCTGCGGCGCGACGCTCGTGGGACGAGCGAGGTTGTCCCGGACGTCTTGGGCGCGGGTCTCGTCGGCCACCACCGCCGCCACCCGGGACACGACCTCTTTCATCGCTTGGTCTGCTTTTCGGGCCATCAGCGTGAACAACCCGAGACCGGTGCCGAGGATCCCCAAGATCGCGACAAGCCCGCCGACAAGGTGTCCCTTGGCGATCATGCCCGCTCCCAAGACAAAGGAGAGGATGATCGCGGGGTACATCCCGGCCATAAAGCCGACGAAGGCGCTGTGCTTGCCGGTGACCTTGGTCTTGCCGTCGCGGGAGACGACCGTGATCGGCCCGAAGGCAAACCCCTTGGAGACTCGGGCGGTGAGCGACCGCCCCACCTGGCTTGAGCCAGAAAAGTTGGAGTTCATGTTCGGTGTGCCCAACTCGGGCATCACCACGTCGAACCGCTCGGGGTCCAGTTCTCCGTCCACCACCGCCTCATGCGTGTGGGAGAGTGGTATGCCCAGGAACCGGACCCCCTTGTCTTGGCCCTGGCTGACCCGCACTTGGTCGATCGCCGCGTCCACGTACTTGGGGTCGATCCCCAGTTCGGTAGCCATCTTCACCAGCTGGTCGCGAGAAAGGCCGTTGGCGTCGGCGGTCCCGGCCAGGGCGCCCTGCTGCTGCAAGTCGACCGCCTTCATCAGGATGTCCTTGACCTGCTGTTCGCTATAGGTGCGCTGGTGCTCCATTCCGACCCCTTCAATTTACGACACGGCGACCCAGAGGGGTTGCGGACGTCCGTCAGGCGTTTGGTTTCGGCCCGTTTCGAAACCCGTCGCAGGCGTCCCAGGCCGACACGGCCCCTGTCGGCACCGGCCCCGACGGACTGCTCGCGGCAAACGGAAGCAAGTTGCCAAGCCAGGCCGGTTCCGGTCCCGGTGTCCAATCGCCGAACTCCCGCCCGACAAAACCTGTGTCGAACCGACCCGCGGCAAACTCCGGGTGTTCCAAGACGTCGAGCAAGAACGCCACGTTTGTCTTGACCCCCAGGACGTGGGTGTCCCGGAGCGCCGCGCACAGCCGTGCCAGGGCAGCGGCACGGTCGGGCCCGTGGGCGACGACCTTCATCACTAACGAGTCGAAGTGACGGCTGATCTCCGACCCTTGTCCGTAACCAGTGTCCACGCGGACGCCGGGGCCTTGGGGCAGGGCCAGCCCGACGATCCGGCCGACGCTGGGAACAAAGCCGTTGGCGGGGTCCTCGGCGACGACACGCGCCTCCACCGCATGACCGACCAACCGGGTCCGCTGTCCGGCGAGGAGTTCGGGCCCGATATCCAACCGCTTGCCGTCGGCCACGTCGATCTGGGCGCGGACGAGGTCCCATCCGGTCACGGCCTCGGTCACCGGGTGCTCGACCTGGAGTCGGGCGTTCACCTCCAAGAAGTAAAACTCCCCGCTAGCCTCGTCGAACATAAACTCCGCCGTTCCTGCCCCCACGTAACCGGCGGCGCGGACAAGGGCGGTGGTCGCTTCCCGCATCCGGTGCCACAGGTCGTCGGTCATGACCGGCGAAGGGGACTCCTCGACCAACTTCTGGTGCCGACGTTGGACGCTGCACTCGCGCTCGAACAGGCACACCACCTGGCCGTGGGTGTCAGCGACAAACTGGACCTCGATGTGGCGGGGGTCGAGGACGAGCTTTTCCAACATCATCGTCGGGTCGCCGAACGCCTTTTGGGCCTCGTCTCGGGCGAGGGCGAGGGACTGGTCGAAGTCGTCTGGGCCCGTCACCGCCCGCATCCCCCGGCCTCCACCTCCCGCGCTGGCCTTGAGCATCACCGGATAGCCGACGCGACCCGCCGCCTCGCGCAATTCGTCGTCCGACGCGCCGGGCTCAAAGAGCCCCGGAGTCACCGGCACGCCGACGGACACAGCGAGCCGTTTCGCGTCGATCTTGGCCCCCAGCAGCTCCATCGCTTCCGGGGACGGGCCGATGAAGGTGACCCCGGTGTCCCGGCAAGCCCGGGAAAATGACGCCCGCTCGCTGAGGAAGCCATAGCCAGGGTGGAGGGCGTCGGCCCCGCTCACCCGACAAGCGTCAAGGACTTTGGCCACGTCCAGGTACGACTCGGCGGCGGTCTCACCACCCAGGCGGACGGACTCGTCGGCGAGTTCCTTGTGCATCGCCTCTCGGTCCGAGTCGGAATAGACCGCCACACTCCGAAGTCCGGCCTCGCGGACGGCCCGGATGACGCGCACGGCGATCTCGCCACGGTTCGCGACCAAGACCTTGCGCATCAGAGCTCCACCACAAAGCTGGCCTTGCGCTTTTCCAGGAAGGCGGCGACGCCTTCGACACCTTCAGCGCCGGCCCTCGCGTCGGCAAGCAGGGTCGCCGCCTCTTCGGCCGTCAACGGGGCGGCCTGTGCCAAGGCCTTGCACGAGGCGACGGCCTCCGGCCCGCACCGCAGGACACCGGCGACCACCTCGTCGACCTTGGCGTCCAACATGTCCAGGTCCACCGCGTGGTGGACCATGCCGATACGCTGCGCCCGGTCCGTGTCGAAGACTTCCGCGGTCGTGAAGAGCGCCCGCGCATGGCCTGCGCCGATTTTGCCGACCACATAGGGCGAAATCGTCGCGGGGACAAGCCCGAGTTTTGCCTCGCTGAAGGCAAACAGGGTGCCATGGGCGGCGACGGCGACGTCGGCACAACAGACAAGGCCGGAACCACCTCCAAAGGCCGCGCCATGGACCTTGGCGACGACGACGGCCGGCGACTCCACCAGACCTCGGAACAGACCGGCAAGAGAAACGGCGTCGGCGATGTTTTGCTCGCGGGTGTAGGTCGCCGCCCGTCGCATCCACTCCAAGTCGCCGCCCGCGCAGAACGCCTTTCCCGCCCCTTCGATGACGATGACCCTTGTCCCTGCCGGTGCCCCGCCGACCGCGTCGGCCATGGCGGCGATGAGCCGGTCGTCCAAGGCGTTGCGGACTTCGGGCCGGTCGAGGGTCAGGCGCAACACCGCGCCGTCCTGCGTCACCTGGAGCATGGCCCAGTATGGCAGACCCCTTGGTCGGCGGAAGCGTCGCTAGGAGCCCGGAATACCCGGCTCGGTGAGCAAGGCCGGGTCAAGGGCTTTGCCCAAGGTCTCCTCGTCGACCAACCCCTTCTCGCGGACGACCTGAGGGATCGGTTTCTTCTCCTTGAGCGCGGTCTTCACGACGTCGGCGGCAGCCTTGTATCCGATCAGGGGGTTTAGGGCCGTCGCCAGGCTGGGAGAAGTCTCCGCGTAATGGCGGCACGTCTCCACGTTGGCGGTGATGCCGACCACGCAGTTGTCGGTGAAGGTGTCCAGCGTGTTGGCCAAGATCTTGAGGGCAAACTGGGCGGCAAACGCCATCCCCGGCATCATCACGTTCAGCTCAAGTTGGCCGGCCTGCACGCAGTAGTCCAGGGTCTGGCACTGCCCGAGCACCTGGAACAAGACGATGTTGAGGTTCTCCGCCATGCTCGGGTTGACCTTGCCCGGCATGATGCTGCTGCCCGGCTGGACCGGTGGCAGCACGATCTCGGCCAGGCCGGTGAGTGGGCCAGAACACAGCAACCGCAGGTCGTTGGTGATCCGGGTGAGTTCCAGGCACAAGAGGCGGAGGCCGGCGGCGAGGGCTCCCATGCACATCTGGCTCTGCATCGCCTCGCGCATGTCGGGGCTGTTGCGCCAATCATTGCCGGTGTACTCGCGCAGGTTGGCCACGACCTTGAAGCGGTACTCGGGGTGGGTGTTGAGCCCGGTGCCTGCGGCACTCCCGCCGATCCCCAACTCTTCCAGTTCTTCGGCGGCGTTCTCCAGCCACCGGCGACAACGGCGGACGCTCACCGCGTAGGCGGTGAACTCTTGACCGAGACGGACGGGCACCGCGTCCTGGAGGTGGGTGCGCCCGCTCTTCAGGACGTTGTCAAACTCGACCCCCTTGGCGGCCAGGGCGTCGGCGAGGCGGTCCACCTGGTGGAACAGCGGGTCGAGCAACAGCCGCGCCATGATCCGCATCGCGGTCGGGAACGTGTCGTTGGTGCTCTGCCCATAGTTGGCGTGGTCGTTGGGGTTGACCAGCTTGTACTCGCCGAGGTTGCCTCCGAGAATCTGCTCGGCCCGGTTCGCCAACACCTCGTTGACGTTCATGTTGAAACTCGTGCCCGCCCCCATGTGGAAGACGTCGACCGGGAACTGGTCGCGGTACTGGCCCCCGAGGACCTCGTCGGCCGCCTGGACCAAGGCCCGGCCTTGGTCACCGTCCAGAAGGCCAAGGTCGGTGTTCGCCTGCGCACAGGCCTTCTTCAGCAAAACGTAGGCGTCGACCATGCGGGGGTGCTCGGTCAAGCCGCTGATCTGGAAGAGACCGCGGCTCCTCTCCGCCTGACTTCCCCAATAGGCGTCCGAGGGGACAAGGACGTCACCAAGTGAGTCACGTTCGACGCGGGTGGACATGGGGCCAGTTTATTCGGCACGGGCCGGGGTCACGGGCCCGCATCAGTGGGCACTCTTCACCGTTTTGGACTTCCTGGCCGTCTGAAGGATGTGGCCCCGGGGCTTCGCGGGGCCGGCTCTTCCTGAGTGTTGAACAAATGAAACACGTCCCTGTCGCCCTTTGGGCGGTTGCCGTGCTGGGTGTCTTGGCGTCGGTCGGTGCACAGTTCGCCGAATCGTCACTCTCTGCCCGGGCCAAGTCCACCCAGATCGTCAAGGTCACGGCGGCTGACAAGCTCCTTGGCGGCCCCGGCTATGAGGTGGTCGGCCCCCCCGAAGACATGGTTGTCGACGTGCCACAGGCCACCCTGGATCAGCGAGGCCCGGGCGGTGAGGTCCTTCTCGACCGCGAGAAACTCACGAAGCTCAAGGTCTATCCGCTCCGGATGAAGTCGCTCTTGGCGTTCACCGGTGCGGTCAAATGGGCCGGGGCCATTGTTGCCGCTTCGTTCGGTGTCGCCGGCTTCCTCATTGCAAAAAAGTTGAAAAAAAGTCCCTCTCCCTGATCTTCGTCGATTTATTGCAACAAACTAGCAATATGAACGCGGGCCGGGTGGCGGTGGGGACAGTGCTGACGTCGTTGGCCGCCCACATCCCTTGTTGCGGCCCCAGCCTGGTCCTCGCCTTCGGGAGCGCGTCCATCAGCGCTGGCTGGCTCATGGCCTTGGAGGCGTATCGGCCCCTGTTCCTCGGCGTTTCGTTCGTCACCCTCGCGATAGGCTTCGTCTTGGCGTACCAGAAGCCCAAGGTCTGCCCCAACCACGGGGTCGTCTGCGAAGGCCACGTCCGCGAGCGCAAGGTGAGGATCGTCGTGCAGTGGGCCGTCGCGGCCTTGGTCGTGTCGGTCGCCTTGCTTCCCCACAACCATGACCACCATGCCGGAGAGCCCGGCGACGGCGCGCCCGCCGTCGCCGCCCGCTGAGCCATACTGGGGCGGTGTCTGCTGCCGCGGTCGGCGCACCCTCGCCGTACAAGCATTCGTTAGCTTGGAACCTGGGCTTTAGCTCGTACTGGTTCGCCACCAGTTACAAGTGGTTCATCCTCCTTTTCATCTTGTTGCCCAACCGGGCCCGCGAGCTCGGCGACGCGGCCAACCCGAACAGCAGTTGGAGCCTGGTCCTGGGGATCGGGGCCATCGTGGTCACCCTCGGGCCGCCGATCTCGGGACGGCTTTGCGAGACGCTTGGCGGCATCTGGGGCCGGCACGGACTTTGGCTCATGGTCGGGGCGACCATCACGGCGGTCGGCACCTTCACCGTGTTCTCCGCGACGACCTACGTCGCCTTGGTCGTCGGGTTCCTCCTCCTCCAAGTCGGTGACTCCATCGCCACCGGCCCTTACGCCGGCATGGTCGCGACGACCGTCCCCAGCGAGCACCGGGGGTTCGCCAGTTCGGTGCTTGGCGGCCTCAAGCTGTTCGGACAGATCGCTTCGGCCGTCGTCGCCATCATGTTTTCCAAACACCCAGTCGTGATCTATGGGGCGGTGGCCGGGCTGAACGTTCTGTGCGCGGCGTGGACCACCTACACCATCCGCCACGTCCCCCACGCGACTGTCGACCCTGAACACGTCCAGACCAACTTCTTCACCGATTGGGTCGCCCCGTTCAAGAACAACGACTTCCTCTTCGTTTGGTTGAACCGGTTCGTCGTCGCCTTGGCCTTCGCGATGGTCAGCGCCTTCGCCCTGAACTTCCTCAAGTTCGCCGTACCGGGCTATCACCTCTTCGGCAAGGACCTTGGCAAGGCCGAGACCGCCGCCCAAGCTATCGCCTTGACAATCTCCCTCGCCGGAGTGCTCGGCTCGGTCTACACCGCCCGGGTCGCCGACCGGATCGGCCGCAAGCGGCTCTTGGTCGTCTCCGGAGCGATGGTGTTCCTTGTGCTCTTCCCGGTCGGGTTCATCCGCGACTTCACCACGATCTGGCTGCTCGTCTTTGGCTTTGGGCTCGGCAACGGCATCTACGCCGCCGCCGACTGGGCCTTGGTCAGCGACGTGTTACCCAACGTCAAACGGGCGGGGACGGACATGGGGGTCTGGCACTCGGCGGAGACGATCGTCCAGCTCATGGTCGCACCCATCGGGTTTGCCATCGACGCCCTCAACCACGCTCAGGCCGGCACCGGCTACGTCGCCATGTGCATCGGCTCGGCATGCCTGTTCCTGTTGTCGACCGTCTTTGTCCGCAATATCAAAGGCGCCCGGTAGCCTTCACTGCCCGCCGCGTCGCGTCTAGGCAGGCCGCGATATCGGCACGCGGGTCTTCGGGCTTCTCTTCGTACTCCAGCGACATCAATTGGTCGAACTGGTTACGGCGGAGTTCGGTCAGGAAGTCGTTCAGGCGCAGGTCACCCTCGCCCAGGATCGTGAACCGGGTGGCGTCCTTCACGTCTTTGAGGTGGACGCCGTGGACGCGCTTGCCCAGTGTCTTGGCCCACTCCACCGGGTCTTGCTTGCTCCGCAGGGCGTGTCCCGTGTCGATGCAGACACCGATCCGCCGGTCGTGACCGTCGATCGCCTTCGTCAGTTGGTCGAGGGTCGAATATCGTGAGCCCGGCCCGTGGTTGTGGATCGCGATTCTGATGTCGTACTCCTTCACAAGGCGGTCGAGGACCACGAAACTCGCCGGCGCAGGGTCGGCGCTGATGACCCTTACCCCCATGCGCTTGGCAAACTCGAACTGGGCCCGGCACGCGACTTCGTCCCCGTCAAAGGCGACGACGCCCCAAGCCCACAACCTGACCCCAGCCTCTCGGTGCGCCTTGATCAAGGCCGCCAGCTTCGCGGGGTCGCCGGTGGCAGGCACATGGGCGGGATACGCCTCCCACGTCGAGAGGCCCAACGCCTTAGTCTCCTTCAGCGCCTGGGCGAGGGGGTAGGCGCGCAGGCTGTAGCTTTGGATCCCCATCCGGAACGGCGCATAGGGGTCGGCGAAGAGCAGGGCCTTGGCGACGGGTGTCATGCCCAGCCCTGTCGAGGCTGCTCCGGCTAAAAGGGTGCGTCGGGTCAGTTCCACGACGCAAGGATACTCGGGCCCATGAAAAGAAACTCCCCTGCCTGACCAGTCGCCAGACAAGGGGAGCAACGAGCGTGATGCATAGTCCGCAGTCCCACTGGAAAGGACGTGCTTTCCTCAGTCGTGGTCGACGCAGAGCGTCGATCCTCTCTCCGCCAATGAGTGTATACGAAAATAGACCACATCACAAGTTTTTTGGCGCATAATGCCTAGTGACGCGATTTGCGAAGTTTGTTTCACGTAGTTGGAGGAAGAGCGCTGATTGGGCGGATGAGCCGTCCTGAATGTCAAACGCGGTAACCGATGAGCGACGCCAAGCCAAAACTCTACGCCGACGGGCACCCTCCGATGTGGCCGGGCCAGGCCGATGTGAGTGAGTTCACCCTAGACCAAGTGCGGGCCATTGCTTCCAGCAGTCGGTCGATGGTGTTCTGGACGTTTAGCTCCCGGACACCTCTCTCGGTGGCCGAGGTCGGCAAGATCATCGGCAAGTCGGCCCAATCGGTGCGCTATCACACCAACGAGCTCCTGAAGGTCGGCCTCCTCCTGGTCGCCGACACCCGACGGCGCCACGCCCGCACCGAGGAAGCCTATGTCCGGTCGTCGGTCAAACTCGTCACGAAGGGCCCACCGGTCAGCCCCGACTACGACTTCGAGCGGCGACGGGGGTTCCAGGCCCTGTGGCGGCGGTTTGACCGCGACCGCACCGCGGCCTTCCAGCTGGAAGACTTCGACATCAGTCTGCAGGTCCCCCATCACTTCTGGATGGAGACGGCCCGCCTGTCGCCCGAGGACCTCCGCCGGTTCCGCGCCGAAGCCACGGCCCTGGTGGAAAAGTATGTCGCCCTCGACCGTGAAGACGGCATCCGGGCGTCGCTGGTGACCCTCTCGGTCCCTGCGTTCAACGAATCGGCCCAGAGGTTCAAGGCCGCGACGGGCAGGAAGCTCGTTCTCCGGCGGCTCAAGGACGAGGATGACGAAGACTAGGGGCTGTCCACCACCATAGTCACGGGGCCGTCGTTGAGAAGCTCAAGCCTCATGTCACCGCCAAAGACACCGGTGGCGGCCGGCCAACCCAGCCGGTCAAGTTCGGCCAGAAAGTCCTCGTAGAGCCTCTCACCGTCGGCATAGGCGGCAGCGCCCCCAAAGCTGGGCCGCCGCGACGCCCAGGCGTCGCCGTACAGAGTGAAGTTGCTGACCACGAGCAGCCGAGGCCCATCGACCCGGGGGAGGTCGGCAAGGGAAAGGTTCATCTTCCCTGCTTCGTCGCTAAAGATGCGCATGCCGACGATCCGGTCGGCCAACTTCTTGGCCTGCTGCCCGGTCGATGCCCTCCCTGCCGCGACCAAGACCGCCAGACCGGGCCCGATCTCGCCGGTCACCTGGCCGTCCACCGTCACCCGGGCCCATGCGACCCGCTGGACCACCGCCCTCACTTGCCGCCCCGCCCCATCACGCGCAGGATCGAGATGACGTCGCTGTAGGTGCTGATCTTGGCCATCAGGTCGCGCAGGTGCTGGGTGTCGCGCACGTCGATGGTCACGTCGATCTCGGCGGTGTGGTTGGGCAGGGTCTGGATCCGCGCCGCGCTGACGTTGGTCTTGCTTTCGCCAAAGATCGTGGAGATGTCCATGAGCAGGCCCTGGCGGTCGCCGCACACGATCTTGATGTTGATCGGGTACAGGCTGCCGTCCGAGGGCCAGCGGATCGGGATCACGCGGTCCGCTTCGGCTTCCTCCAGCCGGCTGACGTTGGGGCACAGCTTGCGGTGGATGACGATGCCCCGGCCCCGCGTGACATAGCCCACGACCTCCTCGCCCGGCACCGGTTGGCAACACTTGGCGCGTTTGAGGTCGATGTTGTCGACCCCCGCCGTGATGACCGTCGGCTCGATCGACCGCGCCCGGGTCTTGAAGACAGGGTGCTCTTGCTGGGGCAGGGTCGATTTGAGGCGGTCGACGACGGCCTGGACACTGGTCAACCCCTCGCCGACGCGGGCAAAGACGTCCGACGCGTTCTCGCAGTTGGCGACGTGTTTGACGACGTCGGCCATCTTGTCCTCGCCAAGGTAGATGCGAGGGTCCATCCCCTGGCTGCGCAGCTCCTTCTCCAGGGCCTCTCGCCCTCGGTTGGCACTGACGTCCTTGTTCTTCTTGCGGAAGTGGGCGCGGAGCTTGGTGCGGGTGTGGGGGCTCTTCGCATACTCCAGCCAGTCCAAGCTTGGCTTGGCGTCCTTTCTCGTGACGAGCTCGACCACGTCACCGTTGTTGATCTCGGTGCCGAGCGAAACCATCGTGCCGTTGATCTTCGCGCCGATCAGGGTCAGGCCGAGGCTGGAGTGGACGCGGAAGGCGAAGTCGATCGGCGTCGAGCCGCGGGGCAAGTCGAGGACGTCGCCTTTCGGCGTGAAGGCGAACACCTGCTCGCTGAAGAGGTCGGTGCTGACGCTGCGAAGAAAGTCGGATGACGTCCGGTTGTCGCTTGACCAGTCGAAAAGCTGACGCCTCAGGACGCCGAACTTGTCATGGGCGGCGTCAGCCTTGCCTTCCTTGTAGCTCCAATGCGCGGCGACCCCGTACTCGGCGATCTCGTGCATGTGCTTCGTGCGGATCTGCACTTCCAGGGGGCCCTGGCCCGGCCCCAACACCTTGGTGTGCAACGATTGGTAGCCGTTCGGTTTGGGGCTGGCGATGTAGTCATAGAAGAGCCCTGGCATGGGCAACCAGAGCTCGTGGACCACACCAAGGGCCAGATAACACTGGTACGTCTCGTCGACGATGATCCTCATCGCGATGATGTCGTAGATCTCTTCGAACGGCACCCCGTGCAGGTAGACCTTGTTGTAGATGCTGAAGAGGTGCTTGGGCCGCCCGCTGATCTTGGCGGTCGTCAGCCCGCGCTCGTCCAGACGCTTGCGGAGCACCTCGGTCGCTTCGTTGAGTTGCTCCTCCCGCTCTGCCCTCGTGTTCGCGACCAGTTCGCTGATCTTGCGGTATTCGTCGGGGTGCAGGGTCTTGAACGCCAAGTCCTCCAGTTGCCATTTCACCTGCCAGATTCCGAGGCGGGCGGCGAGGGGCGCGTAGATGTCCAGGGTCTCGTTGGCGATCCTCGTCTGCTTTGCCGCGGGCAGGGCCCCCAAGGTGCGCATGTTGTGCAGCCGGTCGGCCAGTTTGATGACCATGACCCGGAAGTCGTTGGCCATCGCCAACAGCATCTTGCGCAGGGTCTCGGCGGCCCGTGCCGTCTCCGCCGCGCGGCGTTGACGGGCGTCGGCTTCGGGTTGGATGTTCAGCTGAAGCTTGGTGACCCCCTCGACCAGTTGCAGGACGGTCGGGCCGAACTGGGCGGTGATCGTTTCCGGAGTCAGGTCCGTGTCCTCCAACACGTCATGGAGGATGGCGGCGGCGACCGACTCGACGTCCATCCCCAGGTCGGCGACGATCTCGGCGACCTCGATTGGGTGAAGGACGTAGGCCTCTCCGCTCTTGCGGGTCTGCCCTTCATGGGCCTTGGCCGCGGTTTCGACGGCGCGAATGACCAAGTCGAGGTCGGCGTCGAGGTAGTGGTGCCGAATCTTCGCCGACAAGCGGACCAGCCCGTCTTGGACGGGGTCGTTGCTGGAGCTTGGGGCAGGCGTGGCCATCAGTGACCTCTGGCCTTCGCCGTTGAAGGGTTGACCTTGATTATAGTCGTTCTGTCACGACAGGCCCCGCAGGGCTTGCCGTACCGCCTCCGCTTGTTCGGGGGTGTCGACCCCTGTGGCCGCGGCGGTGCCCAGGCTCATCTTGATCTTGACCCCATGCTCCAGAAACCTCAGCTGCTCCAGCGACTCGGCCGATTCCAGCGGGGTGGGCGACCAAGTCGCAAACGCCAAGACGGCCTCCCGCCGGTACGCGTAGAGTCCGACATGCTTGTAGAGCGGAGCCTTCCTGTCGTTGCGCGGGTATGGCACGGCGTGCCGGCTGAAGTAGAGTGCGTAGCCGCCAAGGTCGGTGACGACCTTCACGACGGCAGGGTTGTCCGCCTCGCCTTCGGGGCATTCGGCCATGACCGAGCCCATCATGACGGCCGGATCTTCGAGCAGGGGGCGCGCGCAAAGCCGGATGTTCTCGGGCTCGACCATCGGCTCGTCACCCTGGACGTTGACGTAAATCTCCGCTGAGAGCGAGTCGGCGACCTCGGCGAGGCGGTCAGTGCCGCTCGGATGGTCGTCCCTCGTCTTCACCGCGTCCCCGCCGAACCGCCGGACGGCGGAGACGATCTCGTCGTCGGGGGTCGCGACCACCACGTGGTCACCCACACCGCTCGCCCGGGCCTTTTCCCAAACCCACTGCACCATCGGCTTCCCCCCCAAGTCGACGAGCGGCTTGCCCGGAAACCGCGTGCTGGCCATGCGGGCGGGGATCACGACGAGGCAACGCATTTTGGTCGAAGGTACCCGGCCTGGGCCAGGCCAAAAATGAAACGGCCCGACCCCTTGCAGGAGGTCGGGCTTGGGTTGGTTTTCACCAAGGAGACGGGTTCATCACAAATCCGTCTCGAAAGATCGGGTCGCTAAAACCCGCCTTCTCCTTGGTGGTTCCGTTTTCTACTGTCCATGAAAGGGCACCACCTCCTGCGTGTGCGATAGTCGCCGGATATCTCCGGCGCCACCCTTCTTGACGCTGGGAACGCGCGATTAGTTTCCTGACGTCGTCCCGCGCGTGGTGAAGAGCCGGTCCGAAGCGGCTTGGTCGTCCTTCGCCGACTCCGGGTCCATGCGGAAAAAGGTCATCAAGTCGCGGTTACCCAGGGCGACGGAAAAGGACAAGACTCCCAACTCGTTGACGGTCGAGCACAACATCAAACGGGCCTCGCCGGTCGACCAAAAATCGTAGTGGACGTGGGTGCCTTCGACGCTGACGGGCTGCCCGTTCAGCTTGATATAGGCGGCACGCAGGTCGTCCAGCGCCTGCTGGTCAGCGTGCTCGTAGGTGTCGAGGGCTAAGACGACCTTGCCCTTGCGGGCCAAGACGCCGAACGCCCGGTTGGCCGTCTCCCAGCCGTAACACTGGTAGTTGTTCCCCAGGCCGCCGGGCACGCGGTTGACGCTGGCCGACCGCTCGGGCCGCTTGAACCCGCCCTCGTTCAGCGCCACGTCGATGTCGTCGCCGTAGCTGATCCGCCCACCCGCCGAGAAAATGTAGAGGTCGCTCTTGGCCAAGGAGTCCGGCAGGGTCGGCGCGGTGTCTTGTGTCCGTGGCGCAGCCTTGGCTTGCGTGGCCGTCGGTGCCGCCGAGGCCGCCGGTGCGGGCCCCGTGGCGCAACCGGCCGACAACAGGGCCAGGCTAAGCGACAGTGACCACGCGGTAGCGCTGCTTGCCAGCGGGAGCTTGGACTTCGATCTCATCCCCTGCCACTTTGTCGATCAAGGCCGCCCCCAGCGGACTGTCGACCGATATCTTGTCGTTGGCCGGGTCGGCCTCAAAGGCCCCGACCAAGTCGATGGTGAGCGTGCCGCCCCATTCCAAGTCCTCCAGCGTGACTTGGCTCCCCAGATGCGCCTTGCCGGCGTCGGCCGCCGACCTTGTGACGACTTTGGCCATCTGGAGGGTGTGCTCCAGTTCGGCGATACGCGACTCCAGACGGGTCTGGTTCAGCTTCGCCTCGTGGTACATCGCGTTCTCTTTCAGGTCACCATGGCTCTTCGCCTCGCGGATGTTGTCCGCGACGCGTTGCCGCTCGGAGCTTTTCAGCTCCTCAAGCTCCTTTTTCAGGCGGTCGTAACCTTCCTGCGACAGCAAGACCTCATGTGACATGGGGTTTCGGAGTATATCATGGGCCGCCCCATGGCCGTAGACACCCCGCCTGGTCGACCCCGCGTCTCGGTGGTCGTGGTGAGCTACAACACGTCCGGCTTGCTCAAAGAGTGCCTAGCCGCCCTCACCGCCCCCGGCTCGGGAGCGGACGAGGTCGTGGTGGTCGACAACGCCAGCCAGGACGGCTCACCGGACATGGTGGCGTCCCATTTCCCTTCCGTTGTCCTTGTCCGCAATCCCCGCAATGTCGGGTTCGGTGCGGCCAACAACCAAGGCTTGGACGTCATGTCCGGCGAGGTCGCCTTGCTCCTGAACAGCGACGCCCGGCCGGCTCCTGGTGCGGTCGCCCGACTGGCCGACGTCGTCGCCCGGCCTGGCTGTGTCGCCTGCGGTGGCGCGCTGCGGTTCCCTGACGGGCGGCCCCAGGCCTCTGCTTGCTCCCGGTTGACTCTCTGGCGGGTCTTTTGCGAGCAGACCGCCCTCGAAAAGCTTCTCCGCGGGTCCAGGCTTTTCAACGGCTACTGGCTCAACCCGTGGCTTCCTGACAAGGACCCGTCTCCGGTCGAACAGGTCATGGGGGCGTGCCTCATGATGCGGCCCGTCGAGCGGTTTGACGAGCGGTTCTTCCTCTACTGCGAAGACACCGAACTCTGCCTTCGGCTCCGCCGACACGGCGAGGTCTTGTTCGTCCCTGACGCCGCGTTCGTCCATGAACTGGGGGCCAGCAGCGCGGCGGCGCGGTGGACGTCCGTTGCCCGGTACAACGCGGGCAAAGAACTGTACTTTGCCATCCACCACGGCGTGGTGGCTTCGGCGACTTGTTGGGCGATCGACCGCCTCGGCGCCCTGGCCCGGCTGCTTGCCTACGCTCTGTGCCTCCGGCGAGACCAAGCCAGGTTATGGTGGCGCGTATTCACAGCCCCTCGTTTGGGGCCGCCACGTCCGCCTGATAGCGTGTGAGCACGTCCTCCGGCTTACCGTCCATTTCGACCAGCCCACCCTTCAGCCAGACACAGCGGTCCGCCACCTGAAGCACCGAAGCGGGGTTGTGGGAGACAAAGATGATGGTGCCGCCTGCGGACCGGAACTTGCTGAGGAAGTCGTAGCACTTTGTCTCGAACGTGAAGTCCCCGACGGCGAGGACTTCGTCGATGATGAGGACGTCGGCGTCCACGTGGATGGCGGTGGCAAAACCTAGCCGGGCCAACATGCCGCTGGAGTAGGTCCGCACCGGCGCGTCAATGTGCCTCTCCAGTTCGGCGAAATCGACGATCTGCTCTAGGCGCTGGTGGACCTGCTTGCGCGTCAGCCCCAATATCATGCCGTTGAAGAGCACGTTTTCTAAGCCGGTCAGGTCGGGATGGAAACCGGCTCCCAGTTCGAGCAAGGGGGCGAGGCGACCGTTGACGACCACCTGTCCGGTCGTCGGCTTATAGATGCGCGACACCAGCGACAGCAAGGTGCTCTTGCCCGCCCCGTTGCGTCCGACGAGGGCCAGGCTCTCGCCTCGCCGGACGTCGAAGCTCACCCCACGCAAGGCATGGAGCGTCTCCTTGTCCCGCCGCTTCCACCACAGCAGGAGGGTCTTGAGGGACGCGGCCCCAGAATGGGTCAGGACAAACTCCTTGTGGACGTCCTGGACGCTGACGAGGACCTCGCTCATGGGCGCTCCACGAACTTCCATTTCATGCGGTTAAAAAAGGCGTAGCCGCCGACCAACGCGATGAACGAAAGGGCTGTCGCGACGCCGAACATCACCCAGTCGACCCGCTGGAACGGCACCATGATGGCATGCCCGTCACGGATCACTTGGACATCGCCGGGAGCGACCAAAGCTTTGCGATAAACCGTGCAAAGTGTCGCCACGGGGTTCAGCATATAAAGCTTGTACAGGACGTCGGACAAAGCGCCGTACTTGCGCGTCGCCTCGAACACCGTCTCGGCAAAGTACATGACTGGAGACAAAAAGAACGCCAGGTACAGCGTGATGGTGAGCATGTACTTGACATCTTCGTAGAAGACATTAAGGGCCGAGAAAACAAGCGACAGTCCGGTCGTCAAGGCAAAATGGATGACCAAGAGGACGGGAAGGAAGACGACACGGTACGAAACGGTCGGGTCCTTGAACCCGAACACCGCCCAAACCCCGAAAGCGTAGACAAAGTAAACGACCAAGGCGATCAAGAAATGCACCGCGTTACTCGCTACCGACGCTAAGGGCAGTATCTCGCGGGGGAAATAGACCTTCTTGACCACTGGCAAGGCCGTGACGACAGACTGGGCCGAGTCCAAGATGGACATCTGAAAGAACATGTACGGCAGATAGGCGGCTAAAATGAACAAGCTAAAGCTCTTGGTGCCGTTCTGCATGACGTTCTTCAGCACGAAGTGCATGACAAAGACCGTCACCAACGGGTTGAGAAGCGACCAAGCGATGCCGAGGACGCTGTTCTTGTAGCGGATGCGCAATTCGCGCTCCACCATGGCGAGCAGGAGCTCCCTGAAGCGCCAGAGCTCCCTGAATTCCTCGCGCATGGGCCGGATTCTACTCGCCAGCTTTGACGGCAAGGACTTTGAGGTCTACGGTGAGGGGCACCCCGGCAGGCAACAGACCGCGCACGCCCGAGACTCCCCCGGTGTCGGACTTGCCGACCTTGACCCTCCGCTCCCCGCCTCGACGCATCCCTAAGGCCGCATAGCTCAGGAACGGTACCGTGCCCTTCTGCCCGACGACGAAGGTGTACGGCAGGCCGATCCGGTCGGTGTCATAGACGACGGTGTCGTCGAGACGGGCGACAAGTCGTAGGGTCACGATGTCCCCGAGTCCGGCGGCACGGCCCTCGCCCTTCTTGTCGGAAAGGACCTGAACGACGACCGGCTTCTGCACCTCCGGGGACCTGGCGACGTGCCCCAGCACCATCCCGAGAACCAAAGCGTCCATGCTCACCGTTCCAGACGGTGGAAAAGTCGCCAAAGGCTCAGTCCTCGGCCAGTTGCTTGAGCTCTCCCGTGACCATAAAGCCGACGCGCTCGGCAATGTTCACCGCATGGTCGGCGACCCGCTCGACATGGTGGACGGCAAGCAAGAGCCAACTCGCCGCGACGACCTGGTCGGGCCGGTGCCGCATGTAATCGTGGATCTGGCCCCTCAGGTCGCGGTACATGCCGTCGACCTGCTCTTCCAACTCTTCGACTTCGTTCAGGTGAGAGCCGTCCCGCTTGATGAACGCCTGCAGGGCGGAGCGGATCATCTGCCGGGCCACGTTGCTGATGCGGCGCATGTCCACATAGCCGGTCTCGCCCATCTCCTTCTCGATCTTCATGCCCGACTTGGCGAGGTCGACGGCCAAGTCGCCGATTCGCTCCAGGTCGGTGACGATCTTCATGACCGCCCCGATCTCGCGGAGGTCGCTGCCCATGGGCTGCTGCAGGGCAAGGATCCGGAGGCATTTGGCCTCGATGTCGAGGTCCAAACGGTCGATTTCGTTGTCACTGTGGACCACGGCCAGGGCCGCGTCCGTGTCCAGCGAAATCAGCGCGTCGGTGGCACGGCCGACCATGGAGTCGGCCTTGCTGGCCATCTCCAGGACGTCTTGCTCTAGCTCGGCGATCTGAGCATTGAAGGCGTGGCGCGCAGGGTGCGGCGAGTCCATCAGGATATGTGCGGTAAGGACGCACGAGGCTACCTAAACGGAGCCTGCGCCGACGCCAAAGGTCATAAGGGCTTATGACACCAGGCTCGATGCCCCGTCACTGCGGAGGGCGGCGGGTCCACCGTGCGGCAGGTGTCGTCGGCGTAAGGGCACCGGTTGGCGAACCGGCAACCGTCGAAGCGGCCCCGGGCCACGGGCGTCTCACCAGTCGTAGCTTCGGGCAGGTGGCCAAGTTTCTCCAGGGTAGGGGCCGAGTCAAGCAAGGCCTTGGTATAAGGGTGCGCCGGCTGGCCGAAGACCTGCTCGGCCGTGCCTTCCTCCACGACGCGCCCCAGGTACATGACCGCCACCCGGTCGGCCAGATAGCGGACCGTGGTCAGGTCGTGGGAGATGTAGAGGACGGCGATCCCCCGGTCACGCTGGATGTCCTTGATGAGGTTAAGGATCTGAGCCTGGATGCTGAGGTCAAGTGCCGCGGTCGGCTCGTCACACAGCAAGAGGGGCGGGCGTAACGCGAGGGCCCGGCCGATCGCCACCCGCTGGCGTTGGCCGCCGGAAAGTTGGTGGGGGTACCGGTCGGCCAAGACAGGGTCGAGCCCGACTTCGCGCATCAGAGCGTCCAGGTCGCCTGTCCGACCTGCCAAGGCCAGCGGCTCGCCAAGGATCTTGCGCACCTTCCAGAGGGGGTCGACGCTGGCAAAGGGGTCTTGCCATACCATGCCGATCCGGGACGCTTGGTCGGCCGTCGGCCGCGTCACCCTGACCCCGCCGACGTCGATCGAGCCGCTCGACATCGGCTGGAGACCGAGCACCGCCCGGGCCAAGGTCGTCTTGCCGCAGCCAGACTCGCCGACGACGGCCAAGGTCTCCCCGGCGTCAAGTTTCAGCGACACCCCGTCGAGGGCCCTTACCTGACCCGACGGCGTCGTGAAGGTCACCTCCGCCTCATGGACGGCGAGCACGGTCTGTTCTGCGACGTTAGACATCGATCCCCTTCGGCCCTTTGCTCCACTGGAAGCGTTGGGCCAGTTTCTCATAGAAGTCGGCGTCGTCGACGCAGACAAGGCGGGTCCGGCGCGGTGAGCGGGTCACCCGGACGGCGTCACCGCTGAGCAGGTGCAACCGGCTTTGCCCGTCGCACGAGAGCACGGCGTCGCCGCGCGTCTCGATCAGGACGTCGATCGTGGCGTCGGGACGGATGACCAGTGGGCGTGCCGACAGGGTGTGGGGCATGATCGCGACGATGAGCATTGCCTCGATGCTCGGGTCGACGACCGGGCCGCCTGCCGACAGGTTGTAGGCGGTCGATCCGGTCGGTGTGGCGACCATCACGCCGTCCGCGGGATACCGCGACAGGACGCGGCCGTTCACCAAGACCTCGAACGTCAGCATCCGCGTGGTCGCCGACCGCTGCACGGCGGCTTCGTTCAGCGAATGCAGGGACGCGACGACCTTGTCGCCGCGGATGATGTCGGTCTGCACCATCATCCGCTCCTCGATGGTGGCGTTGTCGTCCAAAAACTGGCTGACTGCCGCGCCGACTTCGTGCGGCATGCACTGGGTGACGAACCCAAACCGGCCGTAATAGACACCCAAGATGGGGGTGCCTGCCTCGGCGCACATGTGGGCGGCCCGGATCAGCGTCCCGTCTCCGCCAAAGGTGATGACCAGGTCGCATGCGGGCAACTCGTCCGGTGAGACCGGGTCGCAACTGAGCAATGGGGCGGCCTCGCGGTCCGCCGCGACATGCACCCGCTTTTGGCGCAACATATCGACGGTGGTGACAGCCGCTTTCACCGCGTCGGGGCGGAACAGGTTGACCAGGAGGTGGACGCGCACTACGATGTCGGCTTCAGTCGGGCCAGGTTCTTCTTGGCCTCCTCAAAGTCGGGCTTGAGCCGCACCGCCGTCTCGAGGGCCTTGATCGCCTCTGGGACCCTGTTCAACCGCTCCAGGGTGATCGCCAAATTGTTGAAGGCGTAAGCAAAGTCCGGTTTGGCCTCGGTGGCCTGGCGGAACATCCTTTCGGCTTCCCGGTTCTGGCTCTGCAAAAGGTACCACAGGCCGAGCCCGTTCAGGGCGCGGGCGTTCTTGGGCTCAGTCTGGAGCACGACCGCGTAGTGGTAGCGCGCCCCCTGGTTGTCGCCGGTGTTCCACAGCGCGTCGGCAAGGTCGAGCCGCACCATTGTGTTCTTCTCGTCCTTGTGGAGTAGGTCCTTCCAAACCGTGATCGCCTCCGGCAGGTGGTCGGCCGAGGCGAGGCTCGCCGCCCAGTTCTTCATCGCCGCCCGGTCGTCCTTTGCCTTCGCGAGTTTTTCAAAGACCTCGGCCGCCTTCAGGTACTCCTCACGGCGATAGAGCACGAGCCCCAGGTTCATCGCCGCGTCACGGTCGCCCGGTGTGATCGCGAGGCACTTCTCATAACTGGTCTGCGCCCCCGCCCAGTCTCCGGTCTTTCCCTGGAGCACGCCCCGATTGAACCAGTAGGTCGCGTTGTCGCCCATCGAGGGCTCCAGGCTTTGCATGAGGTCCAGGGCGTCTTTGTTGCGGCCCGCCCCCAGATAGGCCTCGGCCACCGCCAACCGTGACGACGGGTCGGAGTCACCCAGGTTCACCGCGCGGAGGTAGTAGGTGAGCGCCTTGTCGGGGTCACCTGCCTTCAAGTACGTCGTCCCCGCATTGCGTGCGTAGTCGATGTTGTCGGCTTTGAGGTCGCTCGCAGCCCCATAGGCTTGGGCGGCGGACTTCAGGTCGCCCGACTTCTCGAGTGCCTGGCCCAAGTTGTTCTGGGTGGCGGCGTCGTCCTTCAGCTTGATGCTGGTCCTCAACGCGGTCTGCGCACCGGCATAGTCACCTTTTCGAAGCAGGAGGCTGCCGTAGTTGTACCAAACGGTCGGGTCGTCCGGGGTCAGGACGCTGAGGTCTCGATACGCGGCGAGCGCGCCGGCGGTGTCGCCCTTCTGCTGGTATGCGGCGGCCAGGTTCGTCGCGACAAGCTTGTTTTGGGGGGAAAGCCGATGGGCCCGGGAAAGGACGTTGACCGCCTTGTCGGTCTGCTTCGACTCCAAGTAGGCGTGGCCCACCCAGGCCAAGACGTTGACGTTGTCGGGGTCGTCGACAAGGACTTTCTCGAAAACGGCGAGCGCCTCGTCGTTTCTTCCCGCTTGGACCAGGGCCACGCCGAGGTCCGTCCGCACCGTCTTGCGCAGGCTGGGGGAGAGGGCACTGAGTTCGTCGGCCTTCTTCAGCACCTCGGACGCCTCAGCGAACTTGCCCGCCTGGACATAACACGAGCCAAGGAACGCGTAACCGAAAGCGTCGTCAGGGTTCTCGGCCGTGTAAGCCGTCAACGACGCCGCGGCCTTGTCGTACTCCTTCAGTTCGTATTGGGCCGACGCCAAGTTGCGGAGGTTGGCCTTGTTGACCAGCTTGTCCTTGCTCTTACCGACCGTCGGGGTCAAGACTAGGACGGCTTTCTCGTACTCGGCGTCCTTCAGATAGGCGTATCCCAGCCAAGTCGCGGCTCCGAGGTTCTTGGCGTCTTTGGTGTGCAGTTCTTCCAGGGTCTTGAGCGCAGCCTCGCGGGCCGCGTCCGTGCTCGCCGAGAGATAGGCCTCAGCGGCCTTGGCCACCGCGTTCTGGACCTCGACGTTGACGGGAGAACCGTCAATGTTCTCTGCCACATTGCGGGCCGGTTGGGCTGGCTTCCCCGTCTTGGGGTCTTGTTGGGCGACCGCGAACACGGCGAGCGCCGCGACGCCGAACAACAATGTCTCTCGGATTCTCATTGTCCCACCTGCCTCAGACGTCTGCCGCTTCGATCGGGTTCGTCAGGGCGTCTTCCAAACCTCGGGCCGACGCGCCAGAGAGTTCCGCCTCGGTCACCGACAGCAACACCTTGGATTGTCGGCTGACCGTGACCTCGCCGCTATCGTCGGTGGACCCGACCACCGTCCACTCCGTCCGGCCCGCGACAAGACGGGCGACTCCCTGGGGGTCGGACGTGAGCACCACGACATGACCAGGGAACTCGCCAAAGAGCAAGGCGTCGTCGGTAAGCCCCCCCGCGACGGGGAGCCCGCCAAGGTCGGCCCTTAGCCCCGTCCCTTGCTTCAGGGACTCGGCCAGGGCGACCGCAATCCCGCCCTCACTGACGTCGTGGGCGCTGGCGGCCAGTCGTGCCTTGGCCAAGTCGACCAGGACGCCGTGGAGCGCCTTCTCGCCAGCCAGGTCGGCGGGGGTCGGAAGGCCGTCCTCGACCCCGTGGACGGTCGCCATGAACGCGCTGGCCCCAAGTCCCTGCTGGACCGGCGCCAGGGGATAGCTCAGCACCCCGACGGTGAGACCGGGCCCGGCCCGACCGGGCACGCGGTCTGCCGCGTCCTCAAGGATGCCGACGACGCCGACCAGCGGTGTCGGCAAGACCTCGCCGAGGGAACTTTCGTTATAGAAGCTGACGTTGCCGCTGACCACTGGTGTCCCCAGGGCGTCGCACGCGTCGGCGATACCGCGCACGGCCCGCTCAAACTGCCAATAGACCTGGGGAGACTGCGGGTTGCCGAAGTTCAGGCCGTCGGTCGCCGCCACCGGCTTGGCTCCGGTGCAGGCCACGTTGCGGGCCGCCTCGGCGACTGCCCCGACCCCGCCGGCGTACGGGTCGAAGTAGGTGTGCAGGGCGTTGCCGTCGATCTTCACCGCCAGGCCCTTTTTGGTCCCCCGCGGGGCAAGCACGGCAGCGTCGGCCTGTCCGGGGACCAGGACGGTCTGGGTCTGGACCTGCTGGTCGTACTGACGGTAGACGTGGGTTTTGTCCGCGATGTTGGGGCTGGCCAGCAGGGCGAGCAGGGCTTCGCGGTGGTCGGTCGCGGGCAACGAAGACGGGTCGAACCTCTTGGCTTTTTCGTGGTAGTCCGGCACCGCCGGCTCCACCGTGTAGGTCGGGCAAAAGTCGGTGAGGTGCTTGGCCGTGACCTGCGCCTCCACCTTGCCGTGCCGGGTGACCGTGACCAAGCCGTCGTCGGTCACATGGCCGATCACCACCGCGTGCACGCCCCACTTGTGGAACACGTCGATGACTTCCTGCTCCCTCCCCCGGTGGGCGACGGCGAGCATGCGTTCTTGGCTCTCGCTCAGCATCAGCTCATAGGCCGACATGTCCGCCTCGCGCATCGGGACAAGGTCCAGGTCGACCGCCATACCGACCCCGCCCTTGCTGGACATCTCCACCGTCGAGCAGGTCAGTCCCGCCGCCCCCATGTCCTGGATCGCCTGGACCGCCCCTGTCCGAAGGGCCTCCAAGGTCGCTTCAATCAGCAGCTTCTCCGCAAACGGGTCGCCGATCTGGACGTTGGGCCGCTTGGCGTCGCTGTCTTCGCCCAGCGTGTCGCTGGCGAAAGTCGCACCGTGGATGCCGTCCTTCCCGGTGGCGCTCCCGAGGTAAATGACCGGGTTCCCCACCCCACCGGCCGAGGCAGAGGCGACCTCGTCCAGCTTGACGATCCCGACGCACATCGCGTTGACAAGCGGGTTGCCACTGTATCGAGGGTGGAACGAAACTTCACCCGCCACCGTCGGTACGCCGACGCAGTTCCCGTATCCGCCGATCCCGGCGACGACATGTTCAAACAGGTAGCGGTTCCGTGCGACGACTTCCGGGCTGGCCTGGCCCGGCTCGACGGGGCCGAACCGCAACGAGTTCAGGCTGGCGATGGGGCGGGCCCCCATCGTGAAGATGTCGCGGATAATGCCGCCCACGCCGGTCGCGGCGCCTTGGTAAGGCTCGACGGCAGACGGATGGTTGTGGCTCTCGACCTTCATGACGACGCCGAGCCCGTCGCCCATGTCGACGACGCCGGCGTTCTCCAGCCCCTCGCCCTCCATCGCCTTCTTGTACTCCTTGAAGTAGGCGAGGACGGGCCGCGAGTACTTGTAGCCGCAGTGCTCGCTCCACATGACGGCGAACATCCCGAGTTCGGTCAGGGTCGGTTCTCGGCCCATCAATTGGACCAGGAGGTTGTATTCCGACTCGTTCAGCCCCATCGACAGGTAGATTGCAGGGGCGGTGGCAGCCATCCGGATCAGTATATCCGTCGTGCTGGGAGTGCTCCTGGCCTCCTGCGGCCCGGCGCCGCGGGACTGGCGGGGCGAGTGGGTGGGCGAGTTGCCCGCCTCGACGACGACCGGCCCCGATGACACCGTGGCCAAGACTTTGAGGGCCGTCAAGCTCACCGTCCGGGAGGACGGGAGCTTCGTCCTTGTCCGGGGGGGCATCCCCGCCGAAGGCGAGGTCCTGTCCGACAGCCCTGGCTTGACCTTGCGCTTCCACAAGGTCCTCGGCCAGCCCATGGACCGGCAACCGCCCGAAGTGAAGCGTCAGTACGCCGATGTGCGATTGGAGCCCTTGGACGACGGTTCGGCCAAACTCGTCGACCCCGCCGACTTCAACCGCGACCCGGTGCGCCTTGTACGCACGAAACCATCCGCCGACGATGGACGTACTTCAGGTTAGCAAGACCCCATGAACGGATACGCGGCTGCCTTCTGTCTTGCCGTGGTCCTCGCCGCCGGCGTTTGGATCCATCGGGATCTCGCCGTGTCACGTCGCCGGGCCGACGAGGCTTGGCGCCAAGTAGAGGCCCTGCTCGGGCAACGGCACGCCCTCGCCTACGACCTCGTCTTGTTCATGGACCAGTTCGGCTTATGGGACCAATCCGTCGCCGACGGCGTCCTTACCGCCGCCCGGCTCGCCCGGGAATCATCTGACCTGGCCACCCGGGCCCGTGCCGAAGACGCCCTGTCCGCCGCAATCCTCACCGGGTTCCACTCCGTGCGCGCCCGGGTCGACGACCCGGAAAACCTTGAGGTGTACCAACGGCGTTGGCTGACGGTCGAAGACAAGGTGGTCTTTGCCAAGCAGTACTACAACGACGTCGCGGACTCCTACAACGCCAGGCTGTCCCGGCGGAGGAACCGGATGGTGCGCCGTGCCTTTCACATGCGGCCCCGCGAGCAGTTCGGCTATAACGCCCGGTTCCGGGTCAGGGACCGCGCCTGAGCGGCGGCCCCTGACCAGACGGTCGGGAACCTAGTCCCAAGATGTCTCGATCGTGTACTCGACCGTTTTGACTTCGTTGGCTGCCAAGTGGACGACGTACTCCAGGGTGTCGTTGTCCAGCCACTTCCCTTCCATGTTCTGCTTGGTGACCTTGTGCTCGCCCCAATGGCGTTCCCAAACCGTCACCGTCTCTGGCGTGTCCTTGCGGTTGCGCACCTCGATTTGGAAAGTCTCGCGGCAAGCCTTGCCCCGCCTGAGCCACTCAAAGGCGGTGCGCTTACGGTTGACCCGGACATCAAACGCCTGGCCGACGCGCAGGCTCACCTTCTCGTCCTTCGGTGTGTGGTCGATCGAGTCCTCGCCCAGCATCTGGAGCGACCCCGAACTGTCCGTTTGGAACACCTTGAAGGTGCCCTTGGGTAAGGCCAAGCCCAGCTTGTTGGCCTTCGTGTTCATGATCTCCAAAAAGATGGTCGGCTTGATGTCGCCCGTGCCCACGACGCCTTCATTGGGGTAGTAACCGCCCCGGAACGGGAACATCGCGTCGACGAGGAGCTTCTTGCTCACCTGGATGCCCGTGGACTCCAGCAGGCTGACCTGCTTCATCTCGTTGTTGCGCACCGTCGCGGGACGCGGCAGAGTGTAGAGGTGGTAGTCGCCAAACTGCTCCTCCCGCATGTCCATCTCCTTGGCCATCACGCGACCGCCGCGTGGGGCCGCCATCTCCTGGGGCCGCGCCCGGTTGACATCACCGGCCAAAAGCTTGAGCTTGGTGTTCTCATAGCTGACCCCGGAGTTGTTCGTCAGCGTGACCCAACCCTTCAGGTCCCCGACTTTGCCGTCCTTGTCCAACGACAGGACATAGTCGCTCTTCCACCCCATACCCTGGGTCAGGTAGCTCAACTCGATGTCGTTCCGACCGGCCTTCTCGCTGTCCAGCAGCCACATCAAAGTCGGCTTGCTGATCAGTCCGGCGGGCAACGAGTCGACCTGGACCTCGCCGCTCGGGTTCAAGAGGATCTTGCCGTCGGCGGTCTGGATGACCATGCCGTTGTAGGTGTAGTTGCTCCGGCCGTCGCCCTGGCTGACCATGGCGGTCGGTGAACTGAGCAACTTGCCCTTGACCACGTCCCGCGAGCCGTTGTCGAGAGTGCGGATGAACGTCACCTGTTGGCCGACCGCCTTGTTGAGAATGGCGATCGGGCTGACGAGGTCGTACTGGTAGTTCTGTTCGAGGACGTTGAACGAGCCCGGTGCCGAAAGGCTACGGATCGCGACACTGTTCGCCTCGATCAACTGGGCCACGTCTTCGACGCCGACCGACTGGACTCCGGCCTTGAGGTCCAGCGTCCGGCGCTGCTTGACCAGGGCGAACCCCCCGTTGTAGATCGTGAGCTCGCTGTCGATCGGTGCGCTTGCGACGCTGGCGGCCAAAGTGACTGCTGCAGTGAACATAAGCATGCTAACCCCTCTGACGAGTGAGCATGACATCAAAGTTTGATGGGCGGGCCATTCTGACAAATCGCCCGCCCCGCCTCATCCCTCCGAGCCTTCGACCAAGTCCCTGAGGGCGGCCAGCCGGTCGTCCCACATCCGAGCCCGCCGGGCGAGCCACTCTTGTGCGACGTCCAGCTTCTCCGGCTGCAAGGAGACCAACTGGCGACGACCGTCCTTGCGGACCGACACCAGGCCGGATGCGCGAAGCACGAGGACATGTTTGGCCACGGCCTGCCGCGTCACCGGCAAGCCTTCGGCCAAAGACGTCGCGGGTACCTGCCCCTCCCGAGCGAGGCGTTCCACGATCGTGGCCCGCACGCCGTCTCCCAAGGCGGCGAACACGGCGACAGCCTCGGCGCTCATTGCGTCTCGACCGAAGCGACCAGTTCGCCAAGCTCCATCGTCCACCCTTCCTCGTGGTCGGGAAACTCCTTGGCATAGTCATCTTCGCTCATGTTGTTGTAGCCGGTCTCAAGCACTTTGAGGAGAGTGCCTTCGGCGTGGTCGAACACCTCGAACGTGACACGGAGGGCAAAGTCGTCCAGGGTCGGGTCCGCGGTCTCTTCGGAGTACCGTGTCCAAGCGAACGAGACCCGCTCGTCGCTGATCTCGGTCGGGATGGCCGGAATCTCGCCGTACCCGTCGAAGTAGAACCAGACGGTCTTGCCGACCTCCCACTCGCCACGCCAACTGTTGAAAAACCACTTGGCCATGCCGTCGGGATGACGGACAGACTCCCAGACGCGCTCGCGGGGAGCCTTGATGATGATCTCTCTACCGATGAAGTCAGTGCGTGTCTTCATATGCAACTCTATGGTTGCATATGAAGACAGCACGTGTCAAGTCCAGGCCGCAGACCGGCGGGCCTACTTCTTCTTGACGTTGCCTTTCATCACCTGGACCCACTTGTCGCCTTGCTTGAACTCCAGGATGATCGTGATCTCGGTGTCGGAGACCTTCTTCATCGTCGAGCGGCTGGTGGTGGGTTCGGGCATCCCCGGAACGTCCCAAGGTTTGCTTACGGTGACAAGCGCACCGTCCTTGTACTCGCCTTCCTCGACGCGGGGCGTGTCGGCCATGTCGGTGTACGAACTCATCCCGTACTTCTTCGCCTTGGCGTCCCAGTGGAGGTAGGTCACCTCGTTGAGCTTGAAGAAGCCCATGTCGTTGACCGAGACCATCTTGATGAACTTCATGTCCATGGTCACCGTGACGCTGACTTGGACGTCCGCCTTCTGGCCTTCCATGTCCATGGCCGAGGTGCCCGTCCAGGTGCCGACTAACCAGGAGAGGTCTTTGATCTCCTTGGGCGGCTCTTGGTCCGGGGCTTGGGCGAAGCTGGCAGCGACGAGGCATGTAAGGGCGAGGGCAGAAAGAACCTTTCGCATGGCGGCGACTTTACCCGGACTCTGTCGCAAATAGTAGACATTCATTGCTCTTTTTGCCCTAACGTCAAATGTGCCGTCCGTGCCAAGATCACATGAGTCGCCATGGCTTCCACCGCACTCCCTCCCGTCAGCATCGAGAGCATCGCCGACAAGGTCTATGCCGGTGAGCGCGTCGACGCCACGGACGCGACGTTTCTGTTCAACCATCCCAGCTTGGTCGACCTCGCCGCCCTTGCCGACGAACGGCGCAAGTGGGCCCTGAGCGGTCGCGGTGCGGGCACACCGATGGTCGACGCCCCGGGCGGACCGGTCGACCGGACCAAGACGGTCAGCTACCTGATCGGCCGCATCCTCAACTACACCAACGTCTGCTGGGTGCGTTGCCGGTTTTGCGCGTTCTATCGCGTCCCCGGCCACGCCGAAGGCTACACACTGACCGACGAGGAGATCCTTGAGAAGGTCGGTGACACCGTCGCCCAGGGGGGGACGGAGATCTTGTTCCAGGGCGGCCTCAACCCCAAGCTCAAGATCGACTACTACGAGCGTGTCTTCTCCCTCATCAAGTCGCGGTACCCCGACGTCGTCCTGCACGCCCTGTCGCCGGCCGAAGTCATCTACATCGCCCACATCAGCAAGCTGACCCTGGAGCAGACTCTGGAACGGCTCAAGGCGGTCGGCCACCACTCGATCCCCGGGGCGGGCGGAGAGATCCTCGTCGACCGCGTGCGCAAGATCATCGCGCCCTACAAAGACACGACCGACGAGTGGCTGGACTGCATGCGCACCGCCTCCCGGCTCGGGATGCGGTCGACCGCTTCGATGATGTTCGGCCACGTCGAGACGATGGAAGACCGGGTCGAACACCTCGGCCGCATCCGCGACCTCCAGGACGAGTGCCAACCGTTCCGGGCCTTCGTCACATGGTCGTTCCAGCCCGAGGAGACTAATCTGCCCATCCCGCGCAAGGCGTCGTCCTTCGACTACCTGCGGACACTGGCCGTCTCGCGCATCTTCCTCGACAACTTCGACAACGTGCAGCTCTCGATCCTGACCCAGGGGCCCAAGATCGCCCAGCTCGGGCTGGGCTACGGGGCCAATGACTTCGGCTCGACGATGATCGAGGAAAACGTCGTCTCGGCGGCGGGCAACAAGTTCATCCTCAATGCCGAGGAGTTCACCCGGCTCATCCATGAGGCCGGGTTTGAGGCCCGCCAGCGGAACACGCGGTACGAGTACTTGTAGCTCTTGGCGTAGACGGGCCCAGGAGGGGGCGTCCTTCTTTGACTCGTCGCGGCCCACCGGCCCTCGGTGTGACCCCTGACGGGTCGGCCACCACCCGATCAGCCACAATCAACCCCGTCGTGAGCAGCACAGTGCAGGTCGGGAAGGTGCCGAAACTCCAGGGAGAAGTCAGGCCCCCGAGTGACAAGTCCCTCACCCACCGGGCATACCTCTTCGGCGCGATGGGGCGCGGCGAGACCGTCGTCGAGAACCCGTTGGAGGGCGAGGACTGCGAGGCGACGCTGCGGATCGTCGGCCAGATGGGGGTCTCCCACCAACGCAAAAAGGGTCGGACGCACATCCTGGGCCGCGAGGACTGGCAGACCCCGACCGAAGAACTCGATTGCGGCAACAGCGGGACCACGATGCGGTTGCTGGCCGGTGCCTTGGCCGGCCGGCCGGGCCTGTCCGCCACCCTGGTCGGCGACTCCAGCTTGAGCAAGCGGCCGATGGGCCGTGTCGTGAAGCCCCTCGCCGCGATGGGCGCCCAAATCGACGGCGAGAAGGCGCCTCTTCGCGTCCACGGCACTCACCTCCGTGGCGTCCGCCACACCAGCCCAGTGGCGAGCGCCCAGGTCAAGAGTTGCCTGCTCATTGCCGGGCTGCGCGCCGAAGGCGAGACCTGGGTGACCGAACCCAGCCTGAGCCGCGACCACACCGAGCGGATGTTCACCGCCCTGGGCGTGCCGCTCTTGCGCGAGGACGGCCTCACCGTCGGGGTCAAGGCGGCGGGCTGGGACGGCTTCAAGTTCCGTGTGCCCGGCGACATCAGCAGCGCCGCCTTTTGGCTCGTCGCCGCCGCCGTCGTCCCCGGATCGGAGGTGACGCTGAAGGACGTGGGGCTGAACCCGACGCGGACAGGCGTCCTCGACGTGCTGAGGCAGGCCCAAGCCGGTGTCGGGGTCTATCCCACCGGCGACGAGCTCGGCGAACCGGTCGGCGTCGTCGAGGTCCACTTTGTCCAGGACCTGCGGCCCTTCACCATCGAGGGGGCGCTTGTCCCCCGTCTGATCGACGAGATACCGGTGCTCGCCGTCCTCGCCACCCAATGCCACGGCACCACTGTGGTCCGCGACGCGCAAGAGATGCGGGTGAAGGAGACCGACCGCATCGCCAAGGTCACGGAAGGGCTGCGGGCGATGGGCGCCGACATCGAGGCGACCGACGACGGCTTCGTGGTCAACGGCCCGACCCGGCTCAAGGCGGCCAGGATCGAGGCTGCCGAAGACCACCGGATCGCGATGACGTTCGCCGTGGCGGGCATGATCGCCGAAGGAACGACCACAATTGATGGCGCGGAGAGCATTTTGACCAGCTACCCGACCTTTTGGGACCACTTTCATGCCCTCGCGACGCGCTGAACTCCTCGTTGCCATCGACGGCCCCGCCGGGGCGGGCAAGTCCACCGTCGCCAAGATCTTGGCCGAGCGACTATCTCTGAAGATGCTGGACACCGGCGCGATGTACCGGGCCGTCGCGCTCAAGTGCCTGCGCCAGGCGATCGACCTTAGCGTCATCGACGAGCATGGGCCGGACTCGGCCCCGACCGTCGACCGGGTCGTCGCCCTTACCGCTTCCACCCACCTGGAGTTCGGACCGGGCGACCCCGCCCCGGTCCTTCTGGACGGCGAGGACGTCAGCGGGCTGATCCGAAGCCTGGAGGTCAGCGAGGCGGCCAGTCGCATCAGTGTGGTGCCCGGGGTCCGGCGTCAACTGGCGGGAGCCCAGAGCCGGATCGTGGAACCGGGCGGGTTCGTCTTGGAGGGACGCGACGTGACGACGGTCGTCGCCCCCAGCGCCGACCTCAAGGTCTTCCTGACCGCCAGCATCGAGGAACGCGCCCGCCGTCGCTGGCTGGAGTTCCGGGCCAAGGGTATGGACGTGGCCCTGAGCAAGGTCGTCCTCGAAGTCGTCGAGCGTGATTGGCGCGACTACAAGCGCGAGGACTCCCCGCTGATGCTCGCTGCCGACGCCCACATCGTCGAGTCGTACGGCAAGACACCGGACGAGGTGGCGGGCGAGGTCGTCCGGCTCTTGACCCCCGACGTCCGCTGACTGTCCAGTACACTCCGCCCATGGGCGCGTTCTTCGGCCCCCGCGACTGGGGCACGTTGATGACGGCGATGCTGACTCCGTTCGACAAGAACGGGGCGGTGGACTACGACTTGGCGGGACAGGTCGCCACGCACCTTGTTGACAAACAAAAGAACGACGGCATCGTCGTGAACGGCACGACGGGAGAGTCGCCCACCCTTACCGAGTATGAAAAGCTCCGGCTGCTCGAAGTCGTCTTGGAAGCCGTCGGCGGACGGGCCGCCGTCGTCTTCGGGGCCGGCACCTACAACACTGCCGAGAGCGTCCTGATGGCCAAGGAGGCCGAACACCGGGGTGCGCACGGCCTGATGTTCGTCAACCCGTACTACAGCCGCCCGGGCCAGGCCGGCCTGGAGGCCCACTTCCGCGCCTGCGCCGCCGCCACGGGGTTGCCGGTGATGCTCTACAACATCCAGCCGCGGTCGGCGATCAACCTGGACACCGACACCCTGCTCCGCCTGGCCGACGTGCCGAACATTGTCGCGGTCAAGGAGGCGAGCGGAAACATCGGCCAGATCACCGACGTTTGCGCCAAGGCCCCGGATGGCTTCCGGGTCTATTCCGGTGACGACGCTTTGACCCCGGCCGTCCTGGCGGTGGGGGGGCACGGCTTGGTCAGCGTGGCCGCCCACGTCGTCGGCGCGGAATTGAAGGAAGTGATCGAGGCCTTTGCCAGCGACCCTGGGCGGTCGGTCACGGTGTTCAGGCGGATCCTGCCCGTGCTCCGCGCCCTCTTCAGCGCACCGTCGCCCGTACCGGTCAAGTACGCCTTGGCCCGGACGGCCGGCTTCGCGTGTGAGGCGGTCCGGCTCCCCCTGGTGGAACTGTCAGGGGCCGAAAAGCAGGTCGTGGACCAGGCGTTGGCCTTGCTGGCCGTCGGTGCTTAGGGCCCGAGAAAAAAATCCAAAGCGCGGGGACGGGGTCGTCCGTCAGAGTTGACGAGATGGTTTTATTGTCTACCGCGATCACTCTTGCTGCCGCTATCGCCAGTGCCCCCGAGAGTTCGGAGCTCACCATTTACAACGGTGGCTTCGCCTTGGTCAAGGAGCACCGGTCCCTCGACCTCAAGGCAGGTGTCCAGTCCGTGGGGGTCGAAGACGTCGCCCAGCAGATCGAGGCGAACAGTGTGGCGATCAAGAGCCTGTCCGCCCCCGGGTCGTTCAACGTGTTGGAACAGAACTACCAGTACGACCTGATCAGCCCGGCGGCCATCCTCCAGAAAGCAGTCGGACAACCGGTCACGTTTATCCGCACGTTCGACAACGGCAAGAAGGACGTCGTCCACGGCACGTTGCTCAGTTCCCCCATGGCGGTGGTCAGCATGGGCAACGGTGCCAGCACAAACATCTACAACGGCATGGTCATCCGCACCGACGACGGCAAGATCCTCTTGAACCCGGTCGGCGAGATCCAGGTGGACAAGTTGCCCGCCGGACTGATCAGCAAACCGACCCTGATGTGGATGTTGGACAGCGAGAAGGCGGGCCGCAACAACATCGAGCTGCGCTATTTGACCCGCGGAATGTCGTGGCAAAGCGACTACGTGCTGTCCCTTGACAAGGACGGCCGAGTGGGCGACCTTCAGGGCTGGGTCACCTTGACGAACAACTCCGGCGCCACATTTGAAAACACCAAGCTCAAGCTTGTCGCAGGCGACGTCAACCGCGTGGTCCAACAAATGGGGATGGGCGGACTTGGCGGCGGTGGGTTCGGTGCGGCCAAGCCGGCTGCGCCGCCCATGACGCAGGAGCAGTTCGCCGACTACCACCTGTACACCCTGACCAGGCCAGCCACCGTCCGCAACAACGAGATGAAGCAGGTCAGCCTCCTGGAGGCGTCGGGCGTCAAGGTCACCAAGAAGCTGCTTGTCGACGCGATGTGGGGGATGGGCACGGTCTATCCGAACGAAGGCGTCGTCGGCACCGGCCCGATCAAACCCGTCATCTTCCTTCAGATCAAGAACTCGAAGGAGAACCAGCTGGGTATGCCGCTTCCGAAGGGCACCTTCAAGGTCTTCCAGACCGACAGCTCAGGATCCCTGCAGATGCTCGGCGAGGACGCGATCGACCACACGCCGAAGGAAGAAGAGGTCAGCCTCCGCGTCGGTAACGCCTTCGACATCGTCGTCGAACGCAAACGCACGAGCTTCGAGTGGATCCGCCGCGGCTGGGCCGCCCGCGAGTCCTTTGAGATCGAACTGCGCAACCGCAAGGAGACCCCGGAGACGGTGCATGTGTGGGAGCGGCACTGGGGCGACCACAAGGTCATCAAGCAGAGCATGGACGGCAAGTGGCTCGATTCTCAGATCTACGAGTTTGTCGTGGACCTGAAGCCGAACGAAGTGAAAACGGTGACCTACACGATCGAGACCGAGTGGGACTGAGCCTCTAAGCCAGCGCGTACTCCCGACGGTCGAAGACCAGGTCGGTGGCGATCTTCCAGACATCGCCACCGATCCGGCTGTCGGGAAGGATCTTGCTGAAGTGGACGATGGCCGAGGTCAGGCCCGCCTCCAAGGCGTAATGGAGAAACGCCGAGTTCAACACGACGCGGGCGGCCGGCTTCAGACCGAAAGAGATGTTTGAGACACCCAGCGTCGTGTTGACGCGGGGGAAGAGCCGCTTGACCTCGCGGATCGCCTCGATGGTCGCGACACCGGCCTCCCTGAACTCTTCGTCGCCGGAACCCAAAGTGAACGTCAGGCAGTCGACGAACAGGTCGTGGTCACAGAGGCCGGCGGCCCTCACGTGGTCGACGAGGCGCTTGGTGACCTCCACCTTGCGCTCGACCGTCTTGGCCATGCCGTCTTCGTCAATCGTCAGGCCGACGACGGCGGCCCCGTACCGCCGGCACAGCCGAAGCACCGCCTCGGTCCGTCGCTCGCCGTCCTCAAAGTTGATCGAGTTGACGATCGGCTTACCTGCCACGCCCTGAAGCGCGACCTCGACGACGTCGACCTCGGTCGAGTCCACCATCAGGGGCACCTGGATGTGGCGGTTGTAGTGACTGAGGAGGGTCGCCATGTCGCGGCTCTCTTTGCGGCCGACATATGCGGTGCAGACGTCCAAGACATGGGAGCCCTCGGCCTCCAGGTCGCGGGCCAACTCGGTCAGGCCTTCCCAGTTCTCTGCCGCGAGCATCTCGCGGAAGGCTTTGCTCCCGTTGGCGTTCGTCTTCTCCCCGATGATCAGGAAACTGCTGTCCTGTTTGTACGGCTGGAACTGGTAAAGACTGCTGCACCCGACCAGCTTGAACGCCTCGGCCTGTTCCGGTCGGCGTACCTCGAAATCGAAGCCCGGGAAGACGTCCCGCACCGCCTGCCAGTGACCCTTTTCGGTGTGCCCCTTGCCCGAGAGGCGGCTTGAAACCGCCTCAATGTGCGCCGGCGTGGTGCCGCAGCAGCCCCCGACCATGGCGACACCCAACTCGTCGACGAACCGCTCGTGATGGTCGGCCAGTTCGTCCGGGGTCAGCTTGTAGACGGCATGCCCCTTCTCCATGACGGGCAGTCCCGCGTTGGGAAGGACACTGATCGGCCGGGTGGAGTTCTGGGACAGGAACCGCACGTGGGTCGCCATCTCGACCGGGCCGGTCGCACAGTTCAGCCCGACGCCGACGACCTGGGGGAACGCCTCAAGCATGTTGAGGGCGGCACCCATCTCGCTGCCAAGGAGCATCGTGCCGGTCTGCTCCATCGTCACTTGGACAAGGAGGGGAAGCCGTTTGCCGGTCGCCTCCATGGCGTCGGTGGCCCCGACCAGCGCGGCCTTGACCACGAGCAGGTCCTGCATCGTCTCGATCAAGAGGAGGTCGCTGCCGCCGTCGATCAGGGCGCGGTAGGCGTCGAAGTAGCTTTGCCGGACCTCGTCGAACGTAGCCTGCCCCAAGCTGACCAGCCGGGTGCCCGGCCCGACCGCGCCACACACGAACCGGGGTCGCTCGGGCGTGCTGAACTCGTCCGCGACCTTCCGGGCGATTTGGGCCGCCGGAAGGGTGATTTCATAGACCAGTTCCGGCACCTCGTATTCGGCCAGGACGACCGCCGTCGAGCCAAACGTGTTCGTCTCGACGATGTCGGCCCCGGCCTCGAAGTAGGCCCGGTGTACGCCCGCGACCACGTCCGGTCGGGTGAAGTTGAGCACTTCGTTGCACCCTTCCAGGGGCTTTCCTTCCAGACGGCGGGCGGCGGCCGCCACCTTGTCGTCATGCGACCCAGAGGGTAGGCAGAAATCGGTCGTTTCCAGGCCGGCCGCCTGGAGTTGCGTCCCCATCGCGCCGTCAAAGACAAGCACTTGCTTACCCAGTCTCTCCAGGAAGGTCGATCCCATCTTTGTTAGTCTACCGTGGCACATTGCCGCCCACCAGCCGAATGTCGTTTGGCCGACGCACCGTCGCACCAAGGGCCCGGACCGGCCGTCAGGTAAAACCGCCGGTGATGGCAGAGCCCAAGGCTGGCCGGGTGCAGGCCCTCGACGCCCTGCGCGGTTTGGCCCTGTTGGGCATGGGCATGAGCGGGATGGTCCCCTACCGGGACATGCCGGCATGGATGTACCACGCCCAAGAGCCGCCCCCGACCCGCCAGGTCAATGAACAAGTCTACGGCATCACCTGGGTCGACCTCGTTTTTCCCTTCTTTCTCTTTTGCCTCGGCGCCGCGATCCCCATCGCCATCGGGAACCGGCTCAAACGTGGCGAGACGACCGGCCAGATTCTGTGGTGGACGGTCAAACGCGGCGTCGCCCTCGCCGCCTTCGCGATCGTGGAGCAGCACTTCCGACCCGGCGTGTCGGCCCTGGACGCCCAGTCCCCACTTCCCTACGTGCTGTCGTGGGTCGGCTTCGGCCTGATGCTCCTGGTCTGGGCGAGGTGGCCGGACTCCGTCCCCAAGCGCACGCAACAAGTCTTGTTCTGGGTCGGGGCTGTCGTCGGCTTGGTCTTCCTGTTCCTCCTTCCCTACGACAACCCGCCGCGGCCGGACTGGTCGCGCTTCAACATCATCCTGATGGTCCTCGCCAACGTGGCGGTGAGCGGCGGAATCTGTTGGATGGTCACCCGGGCCAAGCCCCTGGCCCGGGTGGCGATCATCGGGGTGGTCTTCGCCACGTACTTGTGCGGCCAGAACGGCGTGGGTATCGCGCGCTGGGTGTGGGACTGGGAGCCGTTCGACTGGTTCAAGTACGTCTATCACTTCAATTACAACAAGTACTTGATGATCGTCTTGCCGGGCACTTTTTGTGGCGAGATGCTTCTCAAAGCCTGGGAACCCTACGCCGAGGGGATCAAGACCCAGCCGTGGGTCAAGGTCTGGGTCGGTCTCACTGGCCTCGCCCTTCCCGTCATTTGTTGCGCCGGGTTGCTGTCGCGGCAATTGCTCCCCACCTTCTTCTGGGCGATGGGACTGTGCCTGGCGTGTTGGTGGATGATCGACGCCACCAGGACGGTCCCCCGGGCCCAGCGTGACATGGTCGCGTGGGGCTCGGTGTTACTCCTGATCGGTCTCCTCTTTGAAAGCCACAACGGCGGCATCCGGAAGGACACCGCCACCGCGTCGTACTTTTTCACCACCGCCGGCCTGGCCTTCTGGGCGATGCTCGCGCTCCTCCAGGTCGAAGGGCAACGGTGGTGGAAGCGCACCGGCGACTTCCTCGCCGGCACCGGGATGAACCCGATGCTCGGCTACATCGCGATCTCGCTCCTTGTCATCGGTCTCGTCATGGCCACGGGTTTGGACAAGTGGCTGGTCGACCTGCGCAACGAGACCCACTACGACCCCTGGTGGTTGGTCCTCTACGCCGCGGCCCAATGCTGGGTCGTGGGCCGCGTCTGCATCTTCGCGAATAAGCGGGGCTTCTTCCTGCGCGCCTAGTCGGGGTCCGCTTCGTATGGCGCCGGGGTGACCGTCGGGAGACCGAGACGCTTGAAGAGGTCACCGACCACCCACGAGACGAGCTTCACGTTCTTGCCCCGCTTGGTGAAGACGGCGACGACCCACTCCTGCCCGTCGGGGAAGACCACGCCGGCGACGTCGTGTCGGTTCGAGTCCACCCACCCCGCCTTGCTGTACAGGGTCGATCCCTTGGGTAACACCGCCCCGGTGAATCCTCGCGCCTGGCCGTCGGTGTCGGCCTTGTCGGCGGGCACGTCCCGCTTGAGCACCTTGAGTGCCCATGCCGTGCGCTCCGGGCCGACGATCTTTCCAAGCATCAGTTCCGACATCAGCCGGGCGCAGGCGTTGGGGTTCAAGGAGTTCCGGTTCTCCAGTTTCTCGCCCAGTATCTGCGACTCACGACCGTAAGGCCCCTCGTTGAAGGTGCGGTTGCAGGCGTTGACGCCGGTGTAGTGGAGGCTCTTGTACCAATTGTTCACCGCCTGCCGTTTGGCCACCCACTTCTTGAGTTCGTCGGGGGGCAACTCCGGCCCGGGGGTCGTGCCGCACAGCCAGTCCACGACATAGCCGGTGGCGTCGTTGTTGGAGTCGACGATCATGTCGTGCACGGCCCGGGCCGCCTCGTCGCTAAGCTTGAGCTTGCCCTGCTCCAGCTGATGGGCGGCGAACACCAGGTAGAAGAACTTGATGACGCTCGCCGGGTACATCGAGTCGGCGCCATGGTAGTCCCCGTGGGCCCAAGTCTTGGTTTTCGGGTCCAGGTGGTGGACGGTGACGGCGACGTCACCCTCGGCGAGTTTCTCGTCGGGGAACGCCTTGGCGGCGGCCGCCACCGTTTCTCGGCAGGCCAGGTCTAGGTCGATGCTCTTGGTCTGCAAGACAGTCAGCGTCATGGCGAGGGCCCCTGGGATCACCGGGTCCCCTCCTGCCCCGGTCCGGTGCCATTCATGGAGGTCTCAGTCTGTCTCATCAAGTCCAGTTTGGCCGGACCGGAGCCGGATTGAGCGCTTGGGGCGGTCAATCCTCGTCGAGGGCCTCCACCTTCTTGGCCCAGTCGGGGCCCAAGAGGCGGCTAAGGGCGCGGTCGGCAAGGACCTTGCCGCCGCACTGGCACGTCGGACAGTAGTTCGTCTCGTTGTCGGCGTAGCGGATGCGCTCGATCTTGTCGCCGCAGACCGGGCATGGACACCCAAACTTGCCGTGGGCGGCGAAGTCGGGTCGGAACGCGGTGACCTGGCCCCGGCCGGGAAACTTTCCCTTCCGTTCGGCACGGAGTTTGTCGCGCCAGTAGACGAGGGTGGACTGAGTCGCCAAGTGCAGGTCGACCCATTCGGCGTCCGTCATCTGCCGCGTCTGGCGGACCGGGGAGACCCGGGCGGCATGGAGGATCTCGTCAGAGTAGGCGTTGCCAATGCCCGCCACGTAGCGCGGGTTGGTCAAAGCCCGTTTGACGGTGTGGTTCTCGGGGGTCAGGGCAGCCCGGAACTCCTCCAGCGTCGCAGTGAGCGGCTCGACGCCCCCGGGGTCAAGAGAACTCAGTTCAGACGTTCTGACGACGTGGACGGACGCCCGGCGCTTGCTCCCCGCTTCGGTGAGCAGAAGGTGTCCCGCCGGGAACTGGAACAGCGCCAGCGTGTTCCGACCGCCCGGTTGACGGACCTTCGGTTCGCCTGCCGCCCACAAGAAGCGTCCGGCGACCATCAGGTGCACGACCAAACAGAGACCACCCTCGACGTGGATGACCACCCGTTTGCCCAGCCGGCCGATTTCGGTGACCTCCTTCCCCGACAGTTCGGCCGCCTTCGGCGTCACCGTGCGCAAAACGAACGGGTTGAAGAACTTGGTCTCGACAAGCGGCGACCCGACCACACGCTCGGCGATCGCGTCGCGGTAGAGCTCGATGTCGGGCAACTCCGGCATAGAGAGGACGATATCTGGTCGTCCCCGTCAATGTCCTGGTTTGTCGCGAAGAACCGGGACGCCTAAGTTCAAACCGGTACACTTTGAACCTGGCTGAAATGGACCATCGGAGCGCGACCAGGGGCAAGCAGACCAACCGTGTCGACGACGTGCGGATCGACGCGACCCGCCCGCTCGTGTCGCCGGCGATCCTGATGGAAGAGGTGCCGAACAGCGAGTCGAACACCGCGTTCCTCGCCCAAAGCCGCGAAACGGCCCGCGCCATCGTCTCGGGCGAAGACCGCCGTCTCTTGGTCGTCGTCGGCCCGTGCAGCATCCACGACCCGGTGGCCGCCCGCGACTACGCCGAGTGGCTCAAGGAGCGGGCCGACCGGTACGCCGACAAGCTGTTCGTCGTCATGCGGACGTACTTTGAGAAGCCGAGGTCCACGGTAGGTTGGAAAGGGTTCATCAACGACCCGGAACTGGACGGTAGCCACCGGATCAACAGAGGCCTGCGTGAGGCCCGGACCCTGCTCCGCGACGTGGCCGACCTTGGCCTGCCCTGTGCGACCGAGTTCCTGGACATGATCGCCCCGCAATACATCGCGGACTTCGTGACGTGGGGCGCCATCGGGGCCCGGACGGTCGAGTCCCAGCCCCACCGCGAACTGGCCAGTGGCCTTTCGATGCCGGTGGGGTTTAAGAACGGGACAGACGGAAGGATCTCGTCGGCAGTCGAGGGTGTCATCGCGGCCCGAGAGCCGCATTGGTTTGCGTCCGCCACCAAGGACGGTGTCGCCGCCCACTTCCGCAGCACCGGCAACGACACGTGCCACATCATCCTCCGCGGCGGCAGCAAGACCGGCCCGAACTACGGGGCTTCCCACGTCGCCGACGCCTGCCGGGCGCTGGGCAAGGCTGGTTTGGCCGAGCGGGTGATGATCGACTGCTCCCACGCCAATTCGGGCAAGGACCCCGCCAGGCAGCCCGAAGTGCTGGCCGACGTGGTCGGTCAAATCAAGTCCGGCTCACGGGCCGTCCTCGGGGTCATGGTCGAAAGCAACCTTGTCGCCGGCCGCCAAGACGTCGTCGAGGGCCAGACCCTCGTCTATGGCCAAAGCATCACCGACGGGTGCGTCGGGCTCGACACCACCGACGCGATGCTGGAGTCCCTTGCTTCGGCCAAGTGACGGACAATATCTCGCCCGACCGCTAGCAATCTTGCCGGGGGCGACGGACATACTGGTCGCGCCATGACGATTCCCGCACTCGTGCTCGTCGCGCTCATGCCGGGGCTGGGGACCCCGCATGTCCAAGACCGGGGACAACAAGTCACCGAACAACAAAGGGAGATTGACGAGGAACTCCGCCGCGAGGCTGAAGAACGCGAACAGTACCGTGACGGCACCAATGCCAAGGAGCAGCGGGCCAAACTCCACAAGACGGTCATTGGCAGCCCGGCGAGCCTCCGGGCCAAGGCCTGGGCGCAGCGCCAAGAGATGGTCCTCGACACACAGACCCGGGGCGTCACTTGGCAGCAGATCGGACCCGTGAACCAGGGGGGCCGGATCATCCACATCGAGGTCCCCGCCAAGACCCCAGACACCGTCTTGGTCGCCTACGCGACCGGCGGTCTTTGGCGGACCGACGCGGCGGGCCTGAACTGGACGCCGATCTTCGACGACCAGAGTTCCTATGGCATCGGTGCGTTTGACGTGACCGCCGACGGCAAGACGATTTGGGTCGGTACCGGCGAGGTGAACAGCCAGCGCACCAGCTACGCCGGGACCGGGATGTTCGTCAGCCGTGACGGGGGCAAGACGTGGCGGCACTCCGGCCTGGACGAGAGCCACCACATCGGCAAGGTCATCATCGACCCCAAGCACCCGGACACCGTTTGGGTCGCCGTCTTGGGGCACCTCTACAGCCAGAACTCCGAACGCGGGGTCTACAAGACCACTGACGGTGGCAAGACTTGGCAGCACGTGCTCAAGGTCGATGACTGGACCGGCGTCCACGACATGGCGATGGACCCGCGCAACCCCAAAGTCGTCTATGCCTGCGCATGGGACCGCGACCGGCGCGCCTGGGACATCAGCGAGTCTGGGCCGGGTTCGGCGGTCTATAAGACGACCAACGGCGGCAAGTCGTGGGACAAGGTCACCGGTGTGCCGAGCGGTTGGGACGGCGGCCGCTACAGCATCGCCGTCGCCCCGAGCAAGCCGGACCGGGTGTACGTGTTCATGGAGAACATGGGCTCGGACCCCGAGACCGACAAAATCGACGAGTTCACGCCTCCGGGCCGCTTGACCATCCAGCGGTACCTCCGGACGCCCTGGGACGTGGTCAAGCAAGTCCCCGACGCGACCCTCAAGACGTTCCTCCAACGCTACCTACCGAGGACGGAGAAGCCGGACGACGTCATCAAGAAAGTCAAAGACGGTTCCCTCAGCCAAGAGGCCCTGAACGAACTGTTCTTGAAGGCCAACAAGAAAGTCTTCGACCTGGCTGAGGCGGGATCACAAGTGTGGCGCTCCGACGACGGCGGCAAGAAGTGGACCAAGATGACCGCCAACGTCGGGGTCCTCGGCGGCTACTACTTCAACAGCACCGTCGTCGACCCGAACGACCCGGACACCCTCTATGCGACGGGCACGTTGCTCTACAAGTCAAAGGACGGCGGCAAGACATGGGAGACGACGGCACGCACGGTCCACGTCGATTTCCATGCCCTGTGGATCGACCCCAAGGACTCCAAGCGGCAGTATGTCGGCGAGGACGGCGGTTTCGGCATGAGCATGGACGGCGGCGATACCTGGACGGCGGTCAACCGTGTCCCGGTCGGCCAATTCACCACCATCGCGGTCGACAACAAGACGCCGTACAACGTCATCGGGGGTCTTCAGGACAACGGCACCCTGATGGGGCCGAGCACCCACCGCACCGGGATCAGCGACCCCGACCAATGGAAGTCGATCGGCGGCGGGGACGGGAGCCAGGTGGCCGTCGACCCGCGTGGCGACGGTGACACTCTCTACACCGCCTCCCAGTTCGGGGCCTTCTCGCGGTTGGAACTGGGTTCGGGCTCGCGACGGGGCGCGTTCATCCAGCCGCGCCCCCGCCAAGGCGAGACCCTGCGGTGGAACTGGCTGGCCCCGATCATCATCTCGCCGTTCCACCCCGACGTCATCTACGTCGGGTCGCAGAAACTGCACCGGTCGTGGAACCAAGGCCGGAGCTGGGAGACCCTGAGCGGCGACCTGACCAAAGACTTGCCGAACGGGAACGTGCCGTTCTCGACCCTCACCCAGATTAGCGAAAGCAAGTTCCACTTCGGACGCCTCTACGTCGGGGCTGACGACGGGACAGTCAAGACGACGCCGGACGGGGGGATCACCTGGCAGGACATCTCGACCCCGGCCAAGGACAAGTGGGTGACGCGGCTCACCGCCAGCGTCCATGTCGACGGGCGCCTGTACTGCAGCCAAAACGGCTACCGCGACGACGACTGGACGCCTTACGTGTGGGTCAGCGAAGACAATGGCAAGTCTTGGAAGTCCATCGCCGACGGACTTCCCTCCATGCCGGTCAACACCGTCCGCGAGGACCCCGACCACGCCGACGTCCTGTACGTCGGTAACGACGACGGCGTCTACGTCTCCATCGACCGGGGCATGTCGTGGCAGTTCCTCGGCTCGGGCCTGCCCAACACGCCTGTTCACGACTTGGCGGTCCAGTCCCGGGAACGGGAGATCGTCATCGCCAGCCATGCCCGGAGCGTTTACAAGCTCGAGCTCAAATGGCTGGACGAGATCGTCAAAGGGACCTTCAAAGACAAGGGCCTGACCATCTATGAGGCGGGGAACCTGTCCGGCCAGAAGGACTGGCCGTACTCCCGTTACCCGGCCTACAGCGCGGGAACGCCTAACGAACACGACCTTAACGTCACGGTGTGGTCGACTGCCCGCGGCGAAGGGACCCTTGAGTTGGTGGACAAGGACGGTAAGGCCGTCGCGAGTAAGAAGGTCGAAGTCAACAACGGCATCAACTTCTTCGCCGTCTCGACCCTGGTCAAGGCGGGCGACCGGTTTGCCCCGTTCACGGCCCCGGAGAAACCGACCTCACCGGACGAGGCGCTACAGGACCCCTACGCCGCCCGTCGCCCGACGTACGTGCCGGCCGGGGAGTACAAAGTCGTCCTGACCGTCAATGGCCAGAAGGCGGAGAAGTCCGTCAAGGTGAACGCGTAGATTCCCCATAATCCACTTGTCGGGCCCGACGTCGCGCCTGCAGAGAGGACGCGGATATGGCCTGGAAAGGGATTGTCGAAGAGTTCCGCCCGCGCCTGGACTTGGCTCCAGGCGCGGCGGCGGTCACCTTGCTTGAAGGCCAGACTCCACTGGTCCCCTTGCCCAAGATCGCCCGGCTCATGGGGGGCGGTTTCAACTTGTATGCCAAGTTCGAAGGCCTCAATCCGAGCGGTTCGTTCAAAGACCGGGGGATGACCGTCGCCGTCACTCAGGCTGTCCACGAGGGGGCGGCGACCGTCGTCTGCGCCAGCACGGGCAACACCGCCGCGTCGGCGGCGGCCTACGCCGCGCGGGCCGGGTTGAAGTGCGCCGTCGTGATCCCCGAAGGCAAAGTCGCCTTGGGCAAACTCGCCGGGGCCATCGCCTATGGGGCGCAGGTCGTCCAGATCCGAGGGTCGTTCGACGACGCCCTCCGCATTGTGCGCGAGGCGTCGGACCGGGCTCCGCTTTGCCTGGTTAACTCCGTGAACCCCGCCCGCATCGAAGGGCAAAAGACGGCGGCGTTCGAGGTCGTCGACCAACTGGGTGACGCGCCAGACGTCCTCTGCCTACCCGTCGGCAACGCGGGAAACACGACCGCGTATTGGAAGGGGTTCCGCGAAGACTTCGCCGCGGCCCGGTCCACTAGACTCCCGGTGGTCGTCGGCGTCCAGGCGGCCGGGTCGGCCCCCATGGTGGTCGGCCACGTGGTCGACGACCCTCAGACCGTGGCCACCGCGATACGCATCGGCAACCCCGCGCGCTGGTCCGAAGCCGCCGAGGCGTTCCGCGAATCTGGCGGCCACGTCCGGTCGGTCAGTGACGAGGCGATCCTCGGGATGGCCCGGACATTGGCCGAACATGAGGGTGTGTTCTGCGAACCTTCGTCCGCGACCGGACTGGCCGGGTTCGCCGCCGCTGTGGCCGAGGGTTCCCTCGATGTCCACGGCAAGTCGGTCGTCACCGTCTTGACCGGCCACGGGATGAAGGACCCTGACAACGCGATGACGGGCCGGGCCGCACCGGTCACCGTCGACGCCTCCACCGACGCCTTCTTGCGCGAGGTCACGGGATGATCAGGGTCAGGGTGCCGGCCACCACCGCGAACCTCGGCCCGGGGTTCGACTGCATGGGAATGGCCCTGGACCTGTGGAACACTTTCACCGTCGAGGAGACCGGGCCGCGCGGCGAAGTCGTGGTCGAGAACACGGGCGAAGGCGCCGACCGACTGCCCACCGACCGGACGAACCTGGTCGCCGAGACGACCCTGGCTTTGTTGGGGAAGCGTTACGACGACCTTAAGCGCGGACTAAAGTTCACCAGCCACGCCGAGGTGCCGTGCGGGAGCGGGCTGGGCTCCAGTTCGACCGCCGTCGTCGCCGGGGTCACGTTCGCCGAAGCCCTTTTGGGCGACATCGACCGCGACCGGATCCTCCGCCGCTCGGTGCAGATCGAGGGCCACGGCGACAACGTCGGCCCGGCGATCGTCGGCGGCTTACTGCTCATCATGCCCCACGACGGCGGCGTTGTCGTGCGCAGCGTCCTCACTGAACCGATGCGCGTGGTCGTGTGCGTGCCCGACTTTGACTTCCCGACCTCGGTCGCCCGCGCCGCGTTGCCCCAAGAGGTGCCGCTCAAGGACGCGATCTTCAACCTGGGCCGGGCCATGTTCGCCCTCCAAGCGTTCCGCAACGGTGACGACGACCTCCTCAGCATCGCCCTCGAAGACCGTATCCACCAGCCCTACCGGCTCGGCCACATTCCCGGCGCCGCCGACGCCATCGAGGCGGCGCGCCAGCAGGGGGCGGTCGGCAGTTGTCTCAGCGGAGCCGGGCCGGGGATCATCGCCTTTGCCCGGAAAGACCACGGGCTGATCGGGCAGGCGATGGTCGAGGCCTATGCGCAGGCCGGCCTCCAGGCTCGTGCATGGGTCCTGGACACCACCCAGGAAGGCGTCTCGTTCGAACGCTCGGTCAGCGTCACTTCTTGACGCCAAGGACGAACACCGTCCACGCGTCGTCCGGGGTACCGGTCGTGAAACCCGTGCGGAGGGTCGTCTGCCTGTTCTCGCCCGACTTCACCACGAGTTCGAACGAGTACTCGGTCTTGGACTTCAAGGGCCGGGCCGGCATACACACGACCTCGCCGGGGCGTAGCTCATTGTCGTTCCCGGGGTGGTTGACCAACATGTCGACCACTTCCCCCTTCCGCGTCGTCAGGCGCGCCCCCACAAACGCAAACGAAGTCAGCCCGTAGAACTGGACGGTGATCGGCATCCCCACCAGCTTTCCTGCGCCCGGGTGCAACCTCAGCGGGTCGGGCATCTCGTTCACGACCACGGCGGGCGGCACACCTTCTTGGCCGTCGAACGGAAATACGATGGGGTTGGCCGGGAGAGTCTTGGCCTTCCCCGGCGAATAGTCAATGACGAGGAACCCCTTGCCCGGGCCAGTGCCCATCACCAGGGGGCCCGGTGAGAACAGCGGCATCCGATGGTAGGGCTGCAGGAGGAGCCGGACAAGACCCGACTGGTAGGCCTCGCTCCCCTTGCCGTCGATGGTCGTGACGACTTCGCCCAGGGGCTTCACAAAGCCCTTCTGCCGGGCCCGGTCGCGAGGCGTGGCGCCAAGGAAACCGGTGACTTCGCGGGATTCGCTGTGCGAAACCCGACCCGTCCCGTCCAGATACCGGGCGTGGGACGTCGCCGCGTCGTCGAGACGGTCGTCGGGCAGTGCGGGCTCAAGGCCCAGCCGCTGCCGGAAGGCGTTCAGGACGATGACCGTCTCGGCCCGGAAACGCGTCAGGTCACCGTCGGCCGGCTTGGTCTGCCCCAATCCCAAAGCAACTGCCATCGCCCACATGGCCGACTCATAGTACCGGCACCCACCCGCCGGACTTCGCGGGTATGGTCACCGACCATGACCAGAGGCCCGATCGTCTTCGTCACCGGATCCCCGGCGGCGGGCAAGACGACCTTATGCGCCGCCCTTGCCAGGCAGTTCGACCGGACGATGGTCGTCCCGGTGGACGACATGCGGGACAGTTGGGTGGTCCAGGGGCATGCGGGGTCGGTGGACTGGGGCGACGAGACAGAGCGCCAGTTCCAGCTTGCCGAGCACGCGACGTGCGCCGTAGCGAAAGTCTATTCAGAGGGCGGGTTCACTGTCTTCATCGACCACTGCCGTAACCTGGCGAGGCTCGACCAAGTCGTCGCCGAGCACCTTGCCGGTTGGCCCGTCCTCAAGGTCTGCCTCCAGGTGCCCACCGACGTCGCCCTTGACCGCAACGCGAAGCGGACCAACAAGTCGTTCGACACCCAGGCCCTCGTCCCGATCATCCACCACGTGACGGCCCAACACTTTGCCGCGTCAAGCCGAGACGGCTGGCTTGTCCACGACAACTCGGGTGGCGACGTCCAGGTGGCCGTCCGAGCCGTGGTCGCTGCGATCGAGGCCCTTTGATGCAAACGTCGAAACTCTTGGTAATCTAATGATATGAAACGCCTCGCCCTCGTCAGCGTCGCGCTGGTCGCCGGACTGGCCTGCACCTGGTCGGACGGTGACTATCCGCCCGTGGTCAAGAAGACCCTCTATGCGAGCAACGACCTGCGGGGGAAGGCCGCTCCCAAGTTCGAGTTTGGCAAGTGGGTGAAGAACGGCGACCCGGACCTCAAAGGGAAAGTCGTCCTCATCGACTTTTGGGCGACGTGGTGCGGACCGTGCCGCAAGACGATCCCCGAACTCAACGAATGGGCCAAGAAGTTCTCTGGTGACCTGGTTGTGATCGGCGTCAGTGACGAACCAGTGGACACGATCAAGAAGTTCATGGAGAAGACGCCGATGGACTACAGCGTCGCAAGCGACGCGGCAAAAACAATGTCCAAGCAGGTCGGGGTCATTGGCATTCCCCACGTCCTCGTGGTCACCCCCGACGGAGTGGTCCGGTGGCAAGGGTTCCCCAGCCAGGCGGAGGACAAGCTGACCACAGAAAAGCTCGGCCAGATCATCGCGGCCAGCAAGAAGCACGGGGCCTAGTCCACGAAGCCGACCTGGATGGGCTTCGTGTGATGAAGCCACCAGACCAACGCTTGGTCAAAGACCCGGCGGGCGTGCTTGGTGCTGTGGAACCCGTTCCCGGGCGCCCAGACGTAATCGTAGCCCTTCCAGCGAAGGGCCGCCATCATCTGTTGGTTGCAGATCCACCAGCTTCCGTGGACGTTGTCCAGGTCATTCGCCCCGTCCTGGAGGAAGACGCGGACCGGCTTGACCTCGGACTTGCGGACAAGGAACGGATAGTTGTGCCCGCCCTCCACCAGGGTCGGGCCGCTGGCGATGTCGGCGAAGCTCCCGATGAAGCTGATCGCCGTGCCGAAGAGGTCGGGACGCTCCCAACACGCGGTGAACGAACAGATGCCCCCGCTGCTGTTGCCCGTAAGCGCCCGCCGGGCGGGATCGTGGCTCAGCCCGACCAGCTTCTCCACTTCGGGAAGGACTTCCCTTTCCAGGAAGGTCACGTACTTGTTGTCGAGGGCGTCGTACTCACGGCTGCGGTCGCTGTAGTTCCCCGGCTTGTCTTGGCCAGGCTCGACGAACACGCCCACCACGGGCGGAATCTTGCCCGCGGCGGCTAAGTTGTCAAGGAACGCCGACTGCCACTGCCTGTCCCACTGGGCGTCCTGGCACACCAGAAGGGGGTAGCCAGTCGCCTTGTCGTAGCCTGGGGGCAGGTAAACGTACCACCGCCTGGTCGTGCCCGGGTACGTCTTGCTCCTGAGCTCACCCATGTCGCGGAGTTCGCCCTTGAGCCCAGACTTGGGGACAGACTGGTAGGGGTTTGCCCGGTAACCCTCCACCTGGATCCCGGTGCGAAGGGGCTTGCCGTCCACTTCGATCTGGGCGGGAAAGGCCTGCCCGTCGTCCAGGTGGACGGCCCCGATGTGGAGCCCACCCCCCACGTTGGTGAGGGTCACCACCGCCTTGCCACGACTGGTGACGGTGACCGACCGGCCAGACGTCTGCACCGCGAAGACATAGTCGAGGAAGTCGTCGGCGACGGCGCCCTTCGCGAGGTCTTGGGTGCTGAACCGCCGACGGACGGCCTCGGCGGCCTGGAACGGTTCGCGGGCGATCAGCGACCGGATGTCGGCGATAGAGGGCGGTTCCTGGTGACTCATGGCGACCATCGCGAGGGCGGCAAGCATTTTCCAACCATACCGCCCACAAAACGACACGACGACATCTGTCGAAGCGAGTGCCCAACGGGTAGAACACCGCCCATGCCCCGGCCGACCATGGCGACGTTACACCAGTTCCCCAATGCCGCCACGACTCCGGTGGACCGCCTTGACGACCTCGGGTGGGAGGAACGGCATGTCTTATGCGTGGGCCGCACCATCAACGGCCCGCACGGGGTCGCGTTCATCGGCGACTCGATCACCGAGGGTTGGGACTCGACCGGCCGCGCCGCCTGGGACGCCTACTTCGCCCCGTTGGGCGCGGCCAACTTCGGCATCGGAGGTGACGGGACGTACAACGTCCTGTGGCGGTTTGACAACGGCGAAGTCCTCGGTGTGCCGTGGAAGGCGTTCGTCGTCCTTATCGGGACGAACAACGTGGGCTGGGGCATTTGCGACGGGGAGCAGACCTACCAAGGGGTGGTGGCGGTCGTCGAAAGACTTCTTTCCGCCCAGCATGACGCCCCGGTGCTCCTTCACGAGATACTGCCGCGAGACCACGAACCGGACGGCAAGATGCGCGTCCAAGTCGACCGGTGCAACGAGTTGCTCCGCCGCCACGACTTCGGCCCACGGGTGAGGCTCCTCGACTTTTCGGGGCTGTTCCTGCGGCCTGACGGGACCCTGCCCGTCGACGCGGCCCCGGACTTCCTGCACCTGTCTCCAGGATCGTACGAGGTCTGGGCAGCCGCCCTCCATCCGGAAGTCATCGCCGCCATCGGCTGACAGCAAACTGGCCTGCTGACGCGCAAAATTGCGGGAATGACCGGGGGTAAACCCCTATTCCCTACACAATAGAGGAAACCCTGGCATATTCGTGGCGCCACCGGCCAGAATGGGAGGTGATGTCTGGATTCAACGGACTCGGATTGCATTTGGGGAACCTCTCTCGGCTGTCCGACGCCAAAACACGGAGTATCAGCCCGGAGAACTTCACGGGGGGCAAGGGCGAGGGGGGCAAGTCGACGGACGGGCCGGCGGCCGGGTGCGCCCGCGACCTCGGCGTCGGCTGGAAGCTTTCACCGTTTGTCCGGATCGAACCGAAGTCCGAACATGTGATGGCGGACATCGAGGGGCCGGGGGCGGTCCAACAAATTTGGCTCACGCCGACCGGCAATTGGCGCTACACGATCATCCGCATCTATTGGGACGGGCAGGAACACCCCTCCGTCGAATGCCCGATCGGAGACTTCTTTGCCTGCGGCTGGGGAGAGTACGCCCAAGTGACCTCGTTGCCCGTTTGTGTCAACCCGGGCAGTGCCTTTAACTGCTACTGGGAAATGCCCTTCCGCAAGCGGTGCCGGATCACGGTCACCAACCTCGCCGACGAGCAGATGACCCTGTACTACCAGGTCAACTACACCCTGACCGAGGTCCCCGAAGACTGCGCTTACTTCCACGCCCAGTTCCGCCGCACGAACCCCCTGCCTTACAAGGAGGTCTACACCATCCTGGAAGGCGTCAAGGGGCGGGGCCACTACGTGGGCACCTACATGGCCTGGCAGGTCAACAACAACCAGTGGTGGGGTGAGGGCGAGATCAAGTTCTTCATGGACGGGGACAAGGAATTCCCCACGATCTGCGGCACGGGCACAGAAGACTACTTCTGCGGGTCGTACAACTTCGACTTAGGCATCGAAAGGGGCGGGTACCGCGAGTTCACCACTCCCTACGCCGGATTGCCCCAGGTCATCCGGCCGGACGGCCTTTACCGGGCCAACACCCGGTTCGGCATGTACCGATGGCACATCATGGACCCGGTGCGCTTCGAAGAAGACCTGCGGGTGACGATCCAAGCCCTGGGATGGCGGAGCGGCGGCCGCTACCTTCCTCTTCAGGACGACATCGCCAGCGTCGCCTACTGGTACCAGACCCTGCCGACCGCCCCGTTCCCCGAACTGCCGAGCCGCGACTACCTCGAGATCATCTGATTCCGAGGGCGTCGCGGCCCGGCGGGGCTCAGCGGCTCAGTCGGGCCCTCATGAGGACGACGTTGTACGGGTTCCACGTCGACATAAGGAAGTAGACCGTGGCGTTCTTCTGGGTTCCCTTGAAGAACTTCGGGATCATGTAGGGCCCGTACTCTCCGCCATAGTCGTTCTCCCGGCCCGGGTCATGCACCGAGTCGGCTTTCTTGACCTTCCAACTGATGTGCATGAACTTGCCGTAGCCGTCGCGGTCGGGGTCGAAGACGATGGTCGGGTCTGACCATGGCCCCCACGGGGTCTTGGCCGAGCGCAACGTGATGCCCCTGGGCTTGTCGCTGTTGTAGAGCATGATGTAGCGGCCCAACTGCGGGTTCCACGCCACAGACAACTCCCCGACCACGGGATGGTCGAACAACGCCTTGGCGTTGTCTTCCGACGGGCTCCATCCGTTGCCGTCCCAATAGCGATAGGCGCTCTTTTTGTCGACGTCCTTGAGCGGCACGTAGGCCAGTCTGGGTGAGCTCCGCCGGTACTCGGCCCCGCTCGCCCACATGAAAAGGACCTTCCCCTGTTTCACCGGAAAGCCCTTGAGCTTTGAGGCGTCGACGATCTGGGGGGAGACGTTGACGAAGTGGTTGCTGGAGAGGTCCAGCACCTTGACCCAGTTCAGGCCGTCCTTCGACCGGGCAAGGACGCTCCGGCCCATCACGACGCCCCGTTGTTCAAACCGGTGGGCCGTCGTGTAGAAGCCGTACATGTAACCGGCGTGGCTGAAGCCGCCGTTTGGCACTTCGAAACCGGCAAGACTGACCCCCGGGATCTTGACGGTGCCGTACTTGCCGTCCGGTGCGGTGATGAAGTCGAGCTTTAGACCATTGTCGGGGTTGGTGTCGCTGGAGTAAGCGATGGAGTCGCCGTCCACCGGACGGTCTGGCGTGTTCGGGCCTGTCGGCCACGTGTCACCAAAGAGGAAGACGAGTTTGCCGTTATGTTCAAAGGAGGCGCCCAAGTCGGTGCCGCGCAGTCCGAACCGGCTCTCGGTCTGGCTGTCGGTGGGTTTTTGGCGTTGCCGGTCGGTCTGACCGGTCACTTGAGAGACTTTGTCAACGGCGAGGACTTTGATCTCAGCCGCAAATGTGGTGAGGATGGCAGTGAGGAACATGGGGGAGAAAAGGACGCCGGCCAGGCGAGCTGGCCGGCGTCTGGTGCCATTACCGTTGACCCGGGTTCTGGCTTTGCGACGTGGGGGATTTTCCGTCAGAAACCCCGTAAGCGGCTTTCAACTGGGGCGGCAAGGTGTTCTTGTCGCCGATCGTGGTTTCGCCGCCACCACCCTTGACGAGCATAGCCGCGAGCACCCCGACGATGATGACCGCCACAATGACGATCACGGGTGTTGGGAGAGGTTTCTTGATGGTCTTCTCCTTAGCCTCGGCAAGCCTGGATCGGATCGTCGGCCTTGTCGTCCTGGATCGTCCAGTCCGTCACACAGCCCGCGAACTTCTTCCGCGACTTGGCGTGGGTGTCCGTGTACGTGATGTTGATCTGGCCGTTGAACGCGCCGCCCTTGATCGGGTCGGTGGTCGTCGAGTCGAAGTAACCGATGACGGTGAAGCCGCACGGCAGTGCGCCGTTGACGACGACGTCCTTCGAGTCGACCGCCCACAGGTCGTGGAAGATGGCGTTCGTGAACAGGATGGTGTCCGCCGGGAGGGCGACCGCCGTCGCGTTCGTGTTGATGCCGTCGGGGCGGCTCACGCCATAGTGGCCCTTACCAAACGACCCGTCGCCCCAATCCGAGAGGACGCCGCCGCACTGGTCATGCCACAGCGAGGTGCCGGCCGTGTAGCCGCGGTCCTCGGTGTTGTTGATACCGTAGGAGATGTCGATGGTGTAACCGCTGTTGGTCTGCTTGGCAAGGCCTTCCTTGACCATCAGGTCCCAGTTCCAGTTCCACCGCCAGTCAAGGTTGTCCCAGCGCTGCGCATAAGCGGGCGAGAGGAACATCTGGACGTTCTTGGTGTACGGCTTGATCATCAAGTACCACAGCGTGGTCTGCGGGCCGTTGGGCGTCGGCGAGTTGTAGTGCGCGGGCGCATGATAGACGTCGTCGTAGTCCGACAGGTACAGGGCTTCGGCAATGCCGAGTTGCTTCAGGTTGCTGAGGTCTTGGGTCTTCTTTGCCGCCGTCTTCGCCTGGGCGAAAACAGGGAAAAGGATCGCCGCGAGGATCGCGATGATCGCGATGACGACGAGCAGTTCGATAAGCGTGAAGGCTCTTCTGGTTTGGTGCATCTTTGCTACTTCCAATTGAGGATGACGTGAGAACAGGGCTGGGGTCAGCTGGACGACGAGAGTCGAGACACAGTCTCGTGGGCTTCAATAAACTGGGCAGGGATGCGGAGCGGGCCGCGTTCGATCTTCTCTCCGCGCATCAGCGCGTTCAAGCGGTTGACCGCGGAGATGCTCATCAGGTCCATCTGCTGGATGATCCGATGGAAGCGCCAGTGCTGGCGAAGGAACACGTGGCCGTAGTCGTTGAACGTGGCCACTTCGAAATCTCGACCGATCTGCAGGTTGAGTTGTTCGCAGGCCTCGTTGATCCCCATGGCCAAGCGGTCGTGGACGCAGAAGGCGGCGGTGGGCGGCTCGTCGGACACCCGCATGGCGACGAGCGCGTCGATCACCGACTGGAACATCGTCTCCGGGTCATAGTCGAGGGCCAACTGGATCCACCGCTCAAGCGATTTGCGCGGCTTGTCGGCCTCCGCGATCGCGGCGGAATAGCCCAAAAAGCGTTCGCGGACGCTTTGGGCGTGGTCGTTGTTACTGCCGAAGAACGCGATGCGACGGTGGCCGCGGCTGACGAGTTTCTTCACCGCCAGGCGGCTCGCTTCGACGTTGTCGGTCAGGACGACCAAGTGCTCGCAACCGCGCGGGGCACGGTCGATGAGCACCAGGGGGTACCCGGTGTCGCTCAATTCGTTGAAAAGACCCGCGTTGGTGTCGCCGTCCGCGGGGTAACAGATGATGCCGTCGACTTCGCCCGCCAGACGCCGTAGGTTCTCGGCCTCACGCTCGGGGTCACCCTTGGAAGTCGAGACGACCAGCCTCGCGTCTTCGTCCAAGGCGTGTTCGATGTGCATCATCAAGTCGCCCTGGAACCTGACGTTCGCATAGTCGACGATGTAGGCGACGCGGTTGGACTTGCGCGGGGCCTGGCTTGCCACGACGCTTCCCCACCGTCGCTGGCGGGTGATCAGACCCTGGCCCTGCAACTCGTGCAGGGCCCGATGGGCGGTGTGCCGGCTCACTCTCAGCCTGACCGCCAAGGCCTCCTCCGTCTCGACCCGGTCACCCGGCAACAGAGCACCACTCGTGATCTGCGCCGCGATCTCGTCCGCGATCTTTTGCCAGGTTGCCCTCTGCACGGAAGTCATTTTACGACAAAAACTCAGGAAACGCAAATATTCCCTGTGCAAAATAGAATCTCAGGCTATCATACGGGAACCTCAAAATCGAGTATCACCCCGACAGGAGGCTTGCTGACCAATGCTAAGGGCAATCACCGTCGCCGCACTCGCCCTGCTCGTCTTCCGGCTCGTCATGCCGGAGCGGGCCGCGCCTAAACATGACGCCTCGTCCCCCGTCGAGGTGGAGATGTGCGTCTGGGGCATGCCTTTCGAAAACGACCTCTACACCAAGGTCTACATCCCCGAGTTTGAGCGGCAGAACCCCGGCATCAAGGTTCGGTTCCACCACTTCGAAGACTATCCCAACCGCGTCTTGCTGTCCTACGCCGGAGGGATTTCACCCGACGTGATCCGCGAGAACACCGCGGGCAACATGCCCTGGATCCGGCGCGGGCTCGACCTGCCCCTGAACAAGTACATCGACGGCCCCGATGGGATCGACCGGAAAGACTTCATCCCGATCCTGTGGGACGCCCTCCAGTACGACGGCGAGACCTACGGTGTCCCCCAGGACATCAACATCCTCGGCCTCTTCTATAACAAAGACCTCTTTGACAAGGCCGGGATGGCGTACCCCGACGAGAACTGGACGTGGGACGATCTCAGCAAGGCCGCCGAAAAGCTGACCAAAGACACGGACGGCGACGGGCATCCCGAGATCATCGGCCTGAACATGGGCTGGAACGACGCCACCTTCCAACCATTTGTCTTCCAGGCCGGAGGCAAGATCTGGTCCGACGACGGCGAGAAGGTCGTCATCGACAGCCCTGAAGCGGCAGGCGCCCTCAAGTTCTACAAGAGTCTGATGCACTCCTACACCCTCAGCCAGTCGAGCGACCAGCGCGGCGGCCTCGGCCCTGACAAGTTTTTTGAGGCCGGCAAGGTCGCCCTCTTCATCGACGGCAGTTGGCGGACTCCGTCACTCAAGAAGAACGCGCCGAACCTCCGGTTTGGCGTCGCCCCGCTTCCCCGCGGCAAATACCCCATGTCGGTCAGCGGCTCCTGCTTCTGGGGGATCAGCGCCCAGACAAAGCACCCCGACGAGGCTTGGAAGTTGGTCAAGTTCCTGAGCAGCAAGGAAGCCCTGATCGAGTATTGGCGCTATCTGTGGGTCGCGCCGCCGGCCCGCTGGTCGGCCCTTCGCTCCCCCGAGTTCCGTGACGTGACCGGCGCCAAGGGGATCATTCCCGGCATCGACAGCCAGGAAGAGTTCGACGAGAAGTGCGGGTGGATACCGACCGTGCTGCAGAACAACTGGACCACGATCAAGCAGTCCAGCCAGCACTCCGACGTCCTCGGGATGTTCCTCCGCGAGGCGGTGGACCGCGTCCTCCTGCAAAACGCCGACCCGATGGAGTCGCTCAAGGACGCGGCACGCCGGGCGAACCAGCAGATCGCCGAGTCCAAGCGGGTTGAGAAGATGAGGGTGGGACCCTGATGAAACCGAGACGCTCCAAAGACAACTGGGGGTGGGAGTTCATCGCGCCCGCCCTGCTCCTCATCACCTTGTTCGTCATTGTGCCGTGCGCCTGGGGGATCGGCCTCAGCTTCACCGCCTTCGACGGGATCAGCAAGCCGTACTTCGTCGGGTTTGAGAACTACGCCCGCCTGAAGGACGACCCGCTGGTGTGGACCACCCTCACCAACACGGCGGTTTTTGTCCTCTTCACCTTACCGACCGGCCTGGCCCTGTCACTCGCCGTCGCGATGGCCCTGGACCAGAAGTGGTTCCGGGGCCGGTCGGCGATGCGGGCGATGTACTTCTTGCCCAACGTGACCAGCCTGGCCGCCGTCGCCTTCGTCTGGCAATGGCTGCTCAATCCCGAGTTCGGCTTGTTCAATGCCCTTCTTCGATCGTTCGGACTTCCCACCCCGGGCTGGCTAGGAGACCCCAACCTCGCGATGCCGACCGTCGCCGCCGTCAGCGTGTGGCACGGGCTGGGCTTCAGTGTCCTCATTTACATCTCCGGGCTCAAGTCGATCCCCGACGAAGTCTTGGAGGCGGCCAAGATCGACGGCGCGAGTTTCTGGCAGAGCTTCCGCCACGTCACCTGGCCCTTGCTCACCCCGACCACCATGTTCCTCACGATCATGGGTGTCATCGGAGGCTTCCAAGTCTTCCAAAGCGTGTACATCATGACCGGCGGCGGACCGCTCGATAAGACCAGGGTTTATCTGTTCTACTTGTGGCAAACTGCGTTCCAAAGTTTAGACTTTGGTTATGCGTCAGCGATGGCCGTCCTCCTCTTCGCCATCGTCCTTGTCTTGACAGTCCTCCAACGGCAATACTACAACCGGAGGTTGCAGACATGGCAGTGAAGCCGCTCACGCGGATTGTCCGGGGGTCGGTGTGGACCATCGTCACGTTGGTGGGCCTGGCCATGCTCGTGCCGTTCCTGTGGATGGTCCTCACCTCCCTGCGCACCGACGCCGACGCCTTCGCTTTCCCGCCGAAGTTCTTGCCCCTGCCCCTGCGGTTCGAAAACTACGTGGCGGCGTGGAAAATCGCGCCGTTTGCCCGGTTCTTCTTCAACAGCATCGTCGTCAGCGTGACGATCACCGTCGGCAGCCTGCTCATTAACTCCATGGCGGCGTTCGGTTTTGCCAAGTATGATTTCAAGGGCCGGAACGTCTTGTTCCTCGGGCTTCTCGCCACCCTGATGATCCCGTTCCAAGTGAACATGATCCCGACCTTCTTGTTGCTCAAGCAATTGCGATGGTTGGACAGTTTCCCTGGCCTGATCGTCCCCGGCCTGGCCGGTGCGTTCGGCATCTTCTTCCTCCGCCAGTACATGATCACGATCCCGGACGACTATCTCGACGCCGCCCGCATCGACGGGGCCAGCGAGTACCGGATCTATGCCCGGATCATCATGCCCTTGGCTAAACCCGCCGTCGCGACGTTGGCGCTCTTCACGTTCCTTGGTGCGTGGAACGACTTCCTCGGCCCCTTGATCGTCGTCAAGAGCGACGAGATGCGCACCTTGCCCCTCGCGATCTCCGCCCTCTCTGCCGGCCACTACGTGATGAGTTGGCCCTTGCTGATGGCGGGGGCGACCTTTGTCGTCGTGCCGGTGCTGATCGTCTACCTCTTCAGCCAGCGCTACGTCGTCGAAGGCATCGCGCTCGGGGGGCTCAAAGGTTGAGCCTGTCCCTGTCGTTTCTCCTCGCTCTGACCGGGGCCGTGTCGGCCCGCGGTCCGGTGGTCCATCGCGTGCAGCAAAGCCTCCATTCCCAAGAGACCGCCGTCGGCCACGGCGTGTCCCTCGTCATCAAGAGTTCCGCCCCACTCCCGAAGGTGACGCACAGTCGCACGGAGACGACCCTCGACTTTGTCGACCAATTGCCGGAGAAGGGTTCGGGGCCTGGGGCGGTGTGGCGCTTGCGGCACAACATCCAGTCCCCGACGTCGATTTGGCTTCCCCACGTCTCGCCCTACGGCGACACCGTCATCGGGGACCACTCCTTGCGCTCCCCGGTCGTCCTGCTCGCCGACGGTGGCCGGGTCATGGCCCTTGTCATCGACAAAGACGACATTGAAGCGGCCCACCGCCACGGCTGGATGGTCTGGCTGGACTACGACCACCCCGCCCACACCGTCAGCGTCGCGGCCGGTGCGTACAAGGTCGATAAGTTCCACGTCGCCTACGTGCCGACCGACGTGCAGTACACGGGGCAGAAGGCACGGGTGCGTGTCCACGTCTTGACCAGCGACAGCCCGGAGGACCTTGCCAACCCATACGGCTTTGCCTCACGTGAGCTTTGGCGACGGTGGGGACGGAGCGGCTACCTCAAGGGAGGCAGCCAACGCGCCACCTTTCTGACCTACTCCGGCCATGTCGCGAACTGGGCGTTCGCCCATGAGCCCAAGGGCTGGGGAGACACGGTATGGCAAGAGTTCACCGTCGACGGGAGGCCCTGCGGCGCGCCCGCGTTCATCGTCGACGTCGCCCAGCACCCCAGCGTCCCGATGGACCAGAGGAAATGGCGCGAGCAACGCTCGGTGTGGAACCAAGCTTGGTTCTCAAACCAGCGGACGGCCAACGGCCTTCTGCGATATGCCCGGCGCACCGGGTCGGGGGATCTAGAGCGTCGGGCCAAACTGATGACCAACCTGGCCTTGGCCGCCCCGCAGACCGACGGCCTCTTCCCCGCCGTCTACACGACCGGGAACGGCCAGTGGTACCAGCTCTACAAGGACACGGTGGGTTGGGACAAGGCCCGGTGGACGAATTCCGACCGCCGGCCGCCCGGTGTTTCGGAGAAGGCCGTCCACATCCTTGACGCCGCCTTCACCGCCCGTCTCCTTCTGGAATGGGCCGACATGAATCCTGGGTCGGCGGACGCCGACACTTACGTGGCCAAGTTCGCCGACCGCCTGTGCAAGCTCCAGGCCGCCGACGGGAGCTTCCCCGGCTGGGTCGAGCCCGACGGCTCAGTCTGCCCGGTGCTCAGGGCCGGGCCGGAATCGGCGATGGGCGCTTCCTTGCTCATCGACCTGGTCCGACGGCACCCCGACCGGGACGACTACCGCCAAGCGGCCCGACGTGCCCTCGACTACCTCGCCGACGGCCCCGTCAAGGAGAGTCGGTGGGAGGACTTCGAGACCTACTTCTCGTGCAGCCGTTGGGGTGACGACCTGATCGGCAAGCGCATCGCCCGCAACGGTGTCTATAAGTCCAACACCCTCTCGATCTTCTGGTGCGCCGAGGCGTTCCTGAAGGCCGACGAAGTGTTTGGCCAAGGTAAGTACCTGGCCCTGGGCCGTCGGTGCCTCGACGAGCTCAGCCTGTACCAACAGGTTTGGGAGCCGTCCAACATCCCCGCCCCGACCCACGGCGGCTTTGGCGTGATGAACGCCGACGGTGAATGGGACGACGCCCGCCAGAGCCTCTTCGCTCCTCTCTACCTCGACTATTACCGGAGGACGGGCCACCCCGAGTACTTCGAGCGGGGCGTCTCCGCCCTCCGCGCCTCCTTTGCGATGATGTATTGCCCGGAGAACAAGGAGGTCAAGGCGGCTTACGAGGCCAAGTACCCCTTCTTTGGCCCGGAAAGCTACGGCTTCATGATGGAGAACATCGCCCACGGTGGCCCCGGGCCGGCGGTCGACCAGATCGGCCCGTTCAACATCTATTCGTGGGGCAACGGCGCGGCCTTGGCCGCGGCCGCCACCGTCTTCGATGGCTACGGTGACGCCTATGTCGACGTCAGCCGCCGGGAGGCCTTCGGGATCGACGGGCTGACCGCCCAAGTCGACGGGGACGAGGTCGTCCTCTCCGACCGCTACGACCGGGCCGAGGCGGTCGTCGTCTCCTCCACGGGCAAGCGGAACAAGGTCACGCTCACCGACCACAAGGGCCGCGTCTCCTTGGCTCGCCTCAAGTAGGCGCCGGGCCCCGACGGACCGGACCTTGACACGGCCTTGATACAGGGCTTGGGCCGGTCCATGTATATTTCTGGCATGTCCGATGACCCCTTTGCCGCTTTCAAAGCCGCACAGCGGGAGGTCTGGGCTCTGTTCGTCCCGGTCGAGACGTTCACGACCCCGCCTGCCGCCGCCCTAGTCCGTCATGCGGGGATCAAAGCCGGAGACCGTGTCCTGGACGTTTGTTGCGGCACCGGTGTCGTGACGGTCACGGCAGCACGCAAAGGTGCGCGTGCCAAGGGTTTGGACCTCTGCCCGCCATTGCTCGAAAGGGCGCGTTGGAACGCCCGCATGGCCGAAGTCGACATTGAGTTCATCGAAGGAGATGTGGAGGCGTTGCCGTTTGATGACGGCCAGTTCGACATCGTGACCAGCCAATTTGGCCACATTTTCGCGCCACGCCCTGCCTTGGCGGTGTCGGAGATGCTCCGGGTCTTGCGGCCTGGAGGCACGGTCGCGTTTTCCACTTGGCCGCCCGAAATGGTCATGGGCCGCATGTTCCAGCTCGTCGGACGCTACTCGCCGCCGATGGAAGGCGTGCCCCACCCGGCCCAGTGGGGCTCCGCCGAGACCGTCCGTGAGCGGCTGGGTGCGGCCGTCAAGGACATTGTGTTTGAGCGCGAACTGACGACGACCCCGGCATTGAGCCCCCAACACTTCCGCCACTTCATGGAGGTGACCGCCGCACCCTTGATCAAGATCGTCGCGAGCACGCAGGACGATCCGGCCCGCTTGGCGGAGTTCCGGGCTGAACTCGACGCCCTGCTCGCGGAGTACATCCAGGACAACCAACTCCGCCAGCATTACCTGGTCACCCGCGCGACCAAGGCCTGACTTGGCCCGTCCCGCCGCCCTCCCTGAGGACGGTAGGATGGGCCATGGACCTCACCCGTGCCGCCGTCGGCCCGCTCAAATCGGCCCTCAAGATCTTCCGTCAGGACCTTGAAGCCATTCCCGAATCGGCGTTCGCCCAGTCGTTCGGAGGCAAGAGCCGGACGGTGGCCGACATCGTCTACGAGGTCAATATGGTCAACGACGATGTCGCGAGGTGCCTTCGCGGCGAGCCGATGGTGGACTGGCCCGAGGGCTGGCTGACCGCCCCCGACGGACTACGGGACAAGGCGTCTGCCCTCGCGTCGTTCGACGCCTCGTCAGCAGCGGTGATGGCCACGGTAAGCCCATTCACCGAGGCCGACTTGGAGACCAAGGTGACCACCGAGTACGGTGAGACCACCAAGTTCGAACGGTGTCGGTTCATGACCCTGCACCTTTGGTATCACAGCGGCCAATTGAACTTCATCCAGACCCTGCTTGGCGACGACGCCAAGCACTGGGCCTGAGCCGTCCCGTGGTCAGAGGGCCTTGGACGGCGCCCCGGCGATCTTCGCCATCTCTTGGCTGAGTTTGGCCGCGGTGGCGGGGTCCAAGCCGGCGAGGAGCTCGGCCGCCTTCTCCGCTTCCATCCGGGTCAAGATCAGCGGAAGTTCGGCCTGGGGATACGCCTTGGCGATTTTCACAAGGTCAGCGGTCTCCATGTTGTTCCAGACCGAGGCGATCTTCTTGGCCCCCTTCACGGGATCAGGCGGCTCGACGGCAGCGACCGGCTTCTTGGCCGGAGCGTCCGGCTTCGTACCGGCCGGGTCGGCGGTGGTGGCGGCAGGCTTCGCCTCGGCCGTGTGCTCAGTCAAGGGCTTCGCCTTCGACGGCTCCTTGCCTTCTCCGTACGTGACCGGGGGGGTCTTGCCCTTTTTGGCGAGGAACGGCACCTTGCCCATCGCCGCCATCGCGGCGAAGCCACCCCCGCCAAGCACGAGCAGGCCCACCACGATCCCGATGACCAGACCCTTCCCCTTCTTTCCAGCCATTAGAGCCCTCCGCCAGCCCGGATGCGCTCAGCGTAGCCAAGCACCTTGCGCACGTAGTCTTGGGTCTCGGGGATCTCCGGGATGCCCTTGGCCCTGGCCACCGCGCCAGGCCCCGCGTTGTAGGCGGCGAGGGCCAGCTTCACGTCACCAAACTGCTTGAGCATCTGGCTGAGGTACTTGGCCCCGCCTTCGAGGTTTTGGCGCGGGTCGAACGGATCGTCGACACCCAGGGCCCGGGCCGTGGCCGGCATCAACTGGGCCAAGCCCATCGCCCCGGCCGAGCTGACGAGACGGGAGTTGAAGTCGCTTTCTTGCTGGACGAGACCCTGGAACAGGGCGGTGTCCACCCCGTACTTGGCCGCCGCCTCGCGGACCATGTCCAACAACGCGGCCCGGGCCGTGCTCGGCACCCTTCCCAGTCCAAACGCCATCGGGTCCATCGGGGCGAGAGACCCGCCTGGACCCGGCTTGATCTTGCCCGCGAGTGTAGCGGCGAAGCTGCCTGGACTCGCCGTCGGTTGCGGGCTGACGTCGGCCCCCAGCTTTCCCGAGATGCTCGCGATCTGGTTTTCGATCTCTTGGATGCGGGCCAGGACGCCCTCCGGACCCTTCATTTGGATCGTCATGCCACCCTCCTCATCGACACCCACTCGTCGAGTTCCTTTTGCTCCTCCCTCTCTTCGAACTTCTTCCAGTCGGCGGCAGCTTGCTCACGCAGGGTCTCTAGGGCGTGGGCTTCCTGACGGGCGGCCAACCAGGCCCGCCTCGCCTCTTCCTCCTCGTCCAAGAGGATCGCGACCAGCGCCTCGTGGGCCCGCTCTTGGTCGTCGAGGCGGTCAAGGTACCGCTCCAAGGCCTGGTGGTCAGCGAGGGTCAAGGGTTTGGACTCGAGCATGCCGGCGCGTTCAACCTGCACCGCCTCGATGTCGCGCTCGACGTCGATCCGTCGGCGCTGGGCGTCGGCCCATGCGTCTTTGGCCCACTTCTCCTGCAGGCGACGGTAGTCCAGTAGCTTCTGAAGCCGAAATCGGAATCTAGGCATCGATGATCTCCCTGAGTCGCTCGCGCGTCACTTCGAACTCGGAGCGTTCTGACTTGTCTTGTCGCAAGAATTCGTTGACCGCCGGCATCTTGGCGATGGCGGTGTCCGACCGGGGTTGGGTGCCCGGCTTGTAGGCGCCGACGCTCACGAGGTCTTCGACGTCGGCGTAGTCGGCCATGAGCTCGCGCATGCCGTTGGCCTGGCTCACTTGGTCAGGGCCGACGACCATCGGCATGGTCCGGCTCAGGCTGTTCTGCACGTCGATCGGCGGGTAGTGGCCCCGGCTGGTGAGCTTACGGCTCAGCACGATGTGGCCGTCAAGGATCGCCCGAGTCGCGTCGGCGACGGGCTCGTTCGTGTCGTCGCCGTCGACCAAGACGGTGTAGATCGCCGTCACCGCCCCTTTGGCGGCGCACCCGGCCCGCTCCAACAGACGAGGGAGCAGCGCGAAAACGCTCGGCGTGTACCCCTTGGTGCTCGGCGGCTCGCCCACGGCGAGGCCCACTTCGCGTTGGGCCATGGCGAAGCGGGTGACCGAGTCCATCATCAGGAGCACGTCGTGCCCTTGGTCACGGAAAGACTCGGCCACGGCGGTGGCGGTGAGTGCCGCTTTGATGCGGACAAGGGCCGGTTCGTCGCTCGTGGCGACGACGACGACGCTGCGCGCGAGGCCGTCCGGGCCAAGGTCGTTCTCGATGAACTCCCGCACTTCGCGGCCCCGCTCGCCGACGAGGGCGATGACGTTGACATCGGCCCGCCCGTACCGGGCGATCATGCCCAGGAGCGTGCTCTTTCCCACGCCAGAACCGGCGAAGACGCCCATGCGCTGCCCGACCCCCATCGTCAGCATCCCGTCGATGGCCCGGACGCCGGTGGCAAAGGGACGGTCGATCATCTGCCGTTCCATCGGGTTGGGCGGTGCGGCGATGTTGGGGACGGTGCCGGTTATGTCCAACGGCCCCTTCCCGTCAATGGGGCGGCCCAAGCCGTCGAGCACCCGTCCAAGCAAGCCGTTGCCCGACGGCACACGCAGGCAAGAACCGGTCGAACGGACCAGGCTGCCCGGCTGGACCCCGGTCATTTCGCCGAGGGGCATGAGCAGGACACGCTCGCCCCGGAACCCGACCACCTCGCAGGTCACCTGCCCAGCGCCGCCACTTGTCTCGACGACGCAAACGTCGCCGATCCTTGAGGTGGGGCCGTCTGACTCGGCGACCAGGCCGACGACTTGGGCGACGCGGCCAAGCACGACGTGGCGCGCCGTGCGGCGCGACGCCTCAAGGATCTTGGTCATGCCGACCGCGCCTCCTGGGCGATGCGGTCAAGGAAAGTCTCCACCCTGGCGTCCACCAGGCCAAACTCCGACTCGACCTGACAACCGGCGGCCACGCTCTCGTCGGCGACGATCTCGACGTCCTTGATGCCCGCCACCGCCTGCATGATCATCGCCCGGTTGGTCGCGACCATCTCGGCGTCGCCCGGGTTGACCCTCAAGCGCACCGTCGTACCGTGGCGGAGTTCGGCAAGGGCCTCTTTCGCAAGCTCCAGCACCGACTCCCGGCTCAGCTGGAGCTCTGCCCCGATGGCTCGACGGGCGATCTCCAGCGCCACTCCGGCGTAGTGCTCCGCGGCGGCGGCGTGCCATTCGTCCACCGACCGCTCGGCGACCGCGACAATCTGGCCCAGTCGCTCGCGTACCGCAGCGACCTCAGTCTCGTAGCTTCCCTTGGCGATGTCATAGCCTTCAGACCGGCCCACGTCGAAGCCGTCTTGGTAGCCGTCGCTGTAACCCGCGGCGCGCCCCTCGTTCACCGCGTTCTCGCGGAGTTGGCTGATTTCCAACTCAAGCCTCGAGACCCGCCCGACGTGCCCCCCGAGGATGCCGATGGGCTTGAGAGCGTCCACAAACTTCGGTAGCTCGCCCGCCCCGCGCAAGATCCTCGGGCTAGATGAGGACATCTGCTTCTCCGCGGCCGATGGTGATGTCGCCGGACTCCTCCAGGCGCCGGATCACGGCGACGATGCGCTGCTGCGACTCCTCGACCAACCTCAGCTTGATCGGCCCCATGAAGTCCATGTCCTCCTTCAGCATGTTCATCGCCCGCTCGGACATGTTGCTGAAGACCTTCTGCTGCACCTCGTGGCCGACGCCCTTGAGAGCCGTGGCCAGATCCTTGCCGTCCACTTCCTTAAGCACCGCTTGGATGGCGCGGTCTTCCAAGACCACGATGTCCTCGAAGACGAACATCATGTTCTTGACCTCTTCGGCAAGCTCGGGGTTGTTCTCGCTCAGGTTTTCGATGATCAGTCGTTCGGTGGCGCGGTCGACACGGTTGAGCAGGTCGACAAGGGCCTTGGGGCCGCCGGCCTTGGTCATCTCGGTGTTCAAGATGTTGTGCATCTTGCGTTCAAGGACCTTTTCGACACCTCGGATGACTTCCGGCGGGGTCTGGTCCATCGCCGCGATGCGCTCTGCCACTTCGGCGCGTAGTTGCTCGGGCAGGCGGGTCAAGATCATCGCGGCCTGGTTCACCGGCATGTAGGCCAGGATGAGCGCGACGGTCTGGGGGTGTTCGTCTTGGATGAACCCAAGAAGCTGTTGGGGGTCGGCCCTCTTCAGGAACTCGAACGGCACGACCTGCATCGCGGTCAGCACCTTGCGGACCATCCCTGCGGCCCTCTCTTCACCAAACGCGGCCTCAAGCACCTTGCGGGCGTTGTCGATGCCCCCCTCGGCGATGAAGTCCTGAGCCTGGGCGATCTGGTGGAACTCTTCGATGATCTGGGCGCGCTGCTCGTGCCCGATCTTTTCCATCCGGGCGACTTCGAGCGAAAGGGCCTCGACCTGGTCGTCGGTGAGGTGGCGCACCACCCCGGCGGCCAGCTCGGGCCCGAGGACGGTGAGGATGACCGCGGCCTTGCGCCGCGGGGTCATTTCCGACGGGATCTTCCTCATCGCAGGCTGGGCCCCTCTTCCATCAGCCAACTCTTCAGCAACATCGCGACAATCTCAGGCCTCTTCTTCGCCATCTTCTTGATCTGTTCCAGCGGCACGTTGATCTTTGCTTTGATCGCGCTCACATCGACGCTGGAGTCCTCTTCGTCGATGCCGAGTGCGGCCATGACTTGGGCGGTCCGCTCTGTCTCGCGCATGGCTTCCTCCGCGGCCTCCTTCGCCTGCACTTCCTCAGGCGTCGACTCTCCCTCAAGGGCCTGGAGGGCGTTAGCCGACTCGGCGCTCATCCGGACGCCGTCCGGCCCGATCTGGACCATGTTGCCGGGTAGTGCCCCACCGCCTTCGATGGCCAGGCTGGGAGCGGTCACCTGGCCGGTCACGGACCCGAGATGCTTGCCCAAGGCACGGACCACCATGAACCCCGCGACGATCAGGGCGACGGCGGGAAGGGCCTGGATGATCTGGGCCGTGCGCTGAGCGCTGGCGTTTTCCGCCACCATCTTCTCGGTCGCCTTCGCCTGCTCCTGGCTGAACTCGGTCTCGACAACGGTCGCGGTGAATCCGGGCTCGCCAAACTTGTCACCCAGCTTGCCTTCTACAAGTTTCTTCAGGGCCGGGATGTCTTTCACCGCCCCCTTGTTGGCAAGCACCGAATAGGTGATGCCGGCGATGTCGCCGCGCGCCTTCGTCTCCTTCTTGTTGACCACGCTCACCGCGTACGTCGCGCTCTTGACGTTGCTGTCGTACTTCTGTCCGTTCGTGCCGACCGACGTCGTGTTCGCCCCGTTCTGCGGGATGTTGGCGTCGAGGCCACCGACCCCTGTCGGTGTCGCCGTGCTTGCGTTGAGCTTCTCGACCCCCGTGTCGATTCGCGCGGGAGTCTCGCTCGGCGTCTCTTGATGCGTCACGACCTCGGTCGGGTCCATGTTCAGGGTCACCTGGACGTCGGCGATCGTGTTGCCCTTGCCGAAGGCCATGTCGAGTTCGCGTTGCAGGGCCTCGGTGCGGGTCTTTGATTGGGCCCTCTCCGCCTCAAGCTTGGTGTTGGCGATGGCGCTGTCCGATTCCTGCTCGGCCCCGTCGTAGAGAGTCTTGCCGCTGGAGAGGACCACCTTGACGCCCTTGCTGTCCAGGCCGGTGACCGCCCCTTGGATCAGGTTGGCGATCGACTTGCCCTCGACCTTGCCCAGCTTGCCGGGCTGCGACTCCATGATGTTGACGGTGGCGGTGGGGTTCACCTTCTCGTCCACAACGGCCGACTCACGGCCGGGGGCGATGTGGACCCGGGAAGACTGCACGCCGTCCAGGGTGTTGATGGACTCAGAGAGTTCGTTCTCCAACATCGCGAGCAACTTCTGCTTCTCGACGTTGGGGGTGTCAAAGGCGCCGACGGTGGTGGAGAACCCGCTGCTGCCTCCGCGAGGCAACTTGCCGGCACCGGCAAGGGTCATCTTGGCCCGCGCGACGTCCTTCTCGGGGACGACGACGTTTCCGGCCTGGTTGACCTCGACGCGATAGCCCTTCTTCTGAAGTTCGTCAAGCATGCCTTGCTTTTCGACTTCGGTCGCGCCGATGGCGACGGGCTGCATCGTCGGCGCGCTGGCCATGATGACCGTCACCGCCACGACGGCAGCGAACAGCGCGACGCCCACGACACTGACCACACGCTGGGTGCGGTCGGCGGCGTCCCACCAGTCCCTGACTTTCTGAAAAATTGAACCCATTTCGGCCTCGGACACAGACCGGCCGGGTCGAGGGCTACACGTTCATCCTGCTGATCTCCTGGTAGGCCTCCAGCACCTTGTTGCGCACTTGCAGCGTCAGCTGCATGGCGGTGCTGGCCTTCTCCATCGCGATCATCAGATCGTGGGTCTCCACCGGCCGATTCGCCATAAAGTCGTTCTGCAAGCGCTGGCTCTCCACCTGCGTCTTGTTCACTTCCTTCAGGGCGTCCATCAGCATGTGGCCGAAGTCCTCGGACGGTTCTTCGACCGTCGTCGGGGTGGCCAGTTCCGGTGTCTGCGTCAACTGGGCAGGCGCGGCGATCACGTTGTCGATGCGCATAGTGTCGATACTCCCTTACTTCCCTGGCCTGGTCACACCTTGCCGATTTGCATCGCGGCGCGGATCATGCCTTTGACTGAGTTGAACGCGGCGATATTGGCCTCGTACGACCGGTTGGCCGTCATGAGGTTCACCATTTCGGTGACCGGTTCGACGTTCGAGTAGTACACGTAACCTTTGTCGTCGGCAAAGGGGTTGGAGGGGTCGGGCACGGCCCGCAGCGAGCCCATGTCCTTCTGGATGCCGCTGACCCGTACGCCTTGGTCGGACCCCGTGAGCACGACCGATTGGCGCCGGTAGGCGTCTTGGTCGGGGGTCTTCATGCTGTTCGCGTTGGCGATGTTCGCGCTGATCACGTCCATCCGCGTGCGCTCGGCCACCATGCCGGAGCCGCTGTACCGCAATGCTTGGTTGAGTGTCATCACTTACCTTCCCGGATCACGTTCTTGAGACCGCTGAAGAACCGCCCCGTCATTTCGGTGAGCATGTCGTAACGAAGCTCGGTCTCCGAAATCGCGGTGACCTCTTTCTCCAGGTCGACGCTGTTGCCGTCGACGCGGACTTTGGCGCGTTCGGTGGTCACACCGTGCATGCCCAGCTTTTGCTGGATCGACTTGAGCTTGGCCCCGGGTTTGCTGGTCTCACCTTCGAGCACAGTGCTGAAATCGACGTCGCGCCGACGGTAGTTCGGCACGTTGACGTTGGCGAGGTTGTTGTTGAGCACCGACTGACGCATGGACGCCCGAGTCATGGAGTGGCTCAGGTTCCTCACGTTCGGCCCAAACAGGGTTTCCAGTATCTGCACGGTCGTCTCCTTCCGCGCTTCCGTTCGCGGTCAGGCAACCTGGTCCATGGTCGCCTGGTCCGGCGCTAGTCCGGCCCATCTGGATTTTCGGTGTTTTTACTGGGGAACCTTAGGGGTGCTACTTCTTGAGAGGACGGGTCTCCAACGGCCCTTCGTCGGTCTTGACCAAGCCGATCTTGGCAAAGGCGGCCTGTACCCTCGGGTCGGCCATGACCGCCTTGTGGAGCGCGCCGTCCCGGGCGTTCTCAATATTGAGCATCATTTGCCCGATGTCGATGCCGATCACGTCGGGTGACTGCCACTTGCGCGACGGATTGAAGCCGGTGGTGAAGCCGTAAATGCCGTATGTCTGGGGATACCGGCGGACGATCGCCTCGGTGGCGGCCAGGCTTTCCTTCGGTGTGAAAAGCACGCTTGCCGTCGCACACGCGGGAGCCAGCGTGCCGTTGTCCGTCACCCACACCGGAGCGCCGTTGGCGTTGTAGCCGTCGGGGTTGTCGCAGGCGGAGAGGCCCCAGATTTGGTCCGAATAGCCCGCAAACTTACCGGGGTTGGCCTTGCAGTAAGCGATCTGGGCAAGGGTGGCCTCCCGACTGTCGACCCAGTAGTCATAACCCAGTCGGTCGCGGCGGCCCGACAAGTCGTAGAACCCCTGCGACATTTGGTGCAGGAACAGCGGTCCGCCCGCGAACAAACGGTGACCTGCATACTCGACCACGGGCCGCTTCCAAGTCTCCCAACTCTTCACCGGCATTTCGGGCCACAACGAGTAAGCGATCAGTTCCAAGTGGATCAACTCGTTAAAACTGTCCCACCTCGCCTCGATGAAGCCGTTTTCCGGCCTCCATCCCATCGAGAAGTGGACGGAGTCTGGCTTCGCCCCACCGTCGGTCAGCATCCATTTCCAGTCGATCCGGTCGGTGATCCGCTTCAAGAGCGCGTCGAACTCCTTGTCTTTGAAGTAGGTCTGCGCCACCAACGCCCCGTTCAGGAACAGCGACGTGTCGATCGAACTGACTTCGCTGTTCCATACCCTCTTACCGGTCTGCCAGTCGATGAAGTGATAGAACCAGCCGTGGTCGTGCTGAGACTTGGCGTACACCTGGCGCAAGGTCTCTCGCACCCGTTCGAGGGCCTCGCCTTTGCGGAGCCAACCTCGGTGCACCCCCACCGCACAGGCCGCCAAAGCGTATCCGGTCGAGGCGATGCTGCTGACCTCCCCGTTACTCGTCGGCGAGTCGTCAAAGTTGGGTGCGCGGTCCAGGGAAAAGTGGGTCCGGGGATTAGGCGTCTCCCAAAAGAACTTGACCGCCCGGCGCGACAAGTCGTCGAGCAGGGCCTGGCCTCTGAGGGGAGTCTGCGCGGAAAGGGTTGCGACGGCGGCGACGAGGGCAAGGCTCATGGACGGGTGAGGTGTGATGGCGTGGGGCGGACGGCTTGCGTCGATGCCCGGACGTCGAGTTCCAACGGGAAGACGATTTGCCGGCCTTCTGCCGGAGCATCGCCACGAAGGATGCGGGCGAGCAACTTTGTCGCTGCGCGGGCCATTTCGGCCACTGGTTGGTTGACACTGGTGAGGGGCGGCGAGACCCGGTCGCAGGCGGCCGAACTGTCGAAGCCGACGACGCTGACGTCACCGGGCACGTCGAGCCCAAGTCCGCCGAGAAGACGCAGGCACTCGAACGCGACGTCGTCCGACCAGACGAACAAGCCAGTCGGGCGGTCGGGGAGCCTCATCAATTCGACAAAGGGCCGGGGGTCGTCGTCGGCCGACGCAAACGGCCGCACGAGGCCGGGATCGTAGGCGATCCCGTGCCTTTCAAGGGCGGCGCGGTACCCCGCCCCACGCTCTACCGAGTCCACGCTCTTGACCGACCCGTGCAGAAACCCGATCCGCCGGTGTCCGAGGCTGATGAGGTGTTCCGTCGCGAGCATGCCGCCGGAATGGTTGTCGCAGTCCACGAAGGGCACGCCCTCTTGTGTCGTCCTCGTGAAGAACAGCACGGTCGGAAACCGTCGTCCCAGCACCGCGTTCAACGTCGGGTCGTCGGCGTCGCGGAGCATCAGCACCCCGTCGACGCGCCCGTCGGTGAGGGCCCCCGCCTCCGCGGTCGGGTCGCTGGCCGGCTTGGTGTGCAAGAGGACGTCCAGGCCTTCCTCCACGCATGCCTCGCAGACACCGCGCATGACCTCGTTGATGAACGAGCTGGAAGCGCTGAAGTAGTCCGCATACTGGAACACGACGGCCACCGTGTCCGTACGCTGGCGGCTAAGGGCCCGGGCAAGCCCGTTGGGACGGTAGTCCAGTTCCCGGGCGGCGGCGAAGACACGCTCGGCTGTCTCCGCGCTGATCCGTGCTTGGTCGGCGCGCCCGTTGAGCACATAGCTCACCGTCACTTTGCCCACGCCCGCCAAACGGGCGACATCGTCGATCGTGGTCCTTCTCGTCATTGCTGAACGCCTTCAGCAATTGCATTTTACGCCACTTTTGGCCGTTTCCGCTCAATGTGCGGGGCGACCGCTGGTGAATCTCACCAACGGCCGCGCAGCAGGGGCATGAACACACCGCCGACCACCGACCGGGCTTGGAAGCCCACCATCCGGCCCGTCTTGGTGTCGAACCAGTCGGTCATCGGCACCCGGCTTGGTGTCTCACGCAAGAACTTGACCATCGGCCGGCAAAGATCCTGCACGTCTTCCTTCTTGCCGGTCAAGGTCGACGTCCACACCACCCAATCGAGTTTGGTGTAGTCCTTCCGGCTGTCCAATGGAAGCCCGTACTTATTGAGTTTCTTCTTATAGAGGGCCATCTCGCTGGACTTGAGGCTGGCGGGAAACAGTCCGAGTCCCAACACGTCGTCCCAGGCGATGTTGTACTTCTGGCTCCAGGTGCCGGGGCGGTCGAAGGTCAGCTTCGTCGCGTCACCGTCCTTTGCCATCTCCATCCACTTCGCCGCGTAGTCTTTCGCCACCTTCGCGTACTTGTCCGCCTCGTCGGCATGGCCCAGGTCACGGGCCAACTGGGCGTAAGCCCCTAGGGCGACGATCGCCTTGGCGGAGAGGTTGATGTTGTGGGCGAGGTGTCCGGCAAAGTCGTCGGTGCAAAGCTGGTTCTCGGGGTCGAGTCCCTTCGCCTCAAGGTACGCGGCCCATTTCTTAAGTTCAGACCAATACTCTTGGGCGAGCGACGGGGACTTCTCTGCCTTGGCCAAGGCGGCACAGAGGAGGATCATGTTCGCACTCTCCTCGACGGGCATTTGGTTTTCCTCCGTCTTCTCGCCGCCTCCGTACACCTGGCCGGTCGCCAAGGGATACGTGCCGATGTCGTGAGGCGCGAACGGGAACTTCCACCGGTCGGTGGATGCGTATTCCAGCACGGGCAGGAGCATGGCCCGGCACAGTTCCGGCTGGAACGCCAGGAGTTGGGGGGCCATCGGATAGATGACGTCCACCGTGGCGATACAACCGTTGCTGAAGTTCTCCTTCGGGAAGAGCATCGGACGGCCCTGCTTGTCGAGCGTGACCTTGCTCGCCGCCAGGCACTGTCGGTAGGCGAGGACACCGAGTGTCTTCAACTCTTCTCCGCCTTTGGCGACGCACTCCTCCGCCAGTTTGGCGTCAAACGCTTGTGCTTCCTTGGCCAGCTTGCTCTCTTCGACCATCGCTTTGCGGAGGATGCTGTTGACGTCCTCGCTATGCCGCCAAACCGCCTGTTGGTGGTCGCCGAGGAAGTTGATCGACTCGATGTCGTCGTATGCCAGGTAGGCGGTCCAACTCTTGGAGGTCTGACCGACCGTCCCCAGGTCGGCGACCAGCGACACCGACGGCCAACCGTCCTGCACTTCACGCGGGAACTCGCTGGCCGCCATCGGCGTGGGGGTCTGTCCCCGGTCAAACTCGGCCCGGGCCAGGTCACCCGAGACAACCGCCGAGTTCACGCGGGGCGACTTCTTTGCGGCCAGATAGAGGTAGCCCCAGTCGATGCGCAGGTCGTCACCCTTGCGGCCAAGGACCTTCTGGTCCTTAGTGCCGACCCGGGACGCGACCATCCCGTCAACGGCGTAGCGCTCGCCGACCACCTGCTGGTTAGGCCGGTCCACCGCCAACTCGGCGGTGGCGTCCAAGTAAATCTTCACCGGCCGCTTGGTGCCGTCGGTGGTCCGCACGGCGTACCGGAGATAGGTGACCGGCCGGGTCAGGCGGGCGAGGTCGCCGGGGTGGACGGGCGACAAAAACTCCAGCTTGACCTCGATCCCCGAGCCCCGGAACAGGTAGCGGGTCGCCGTCGCCGTCACTTCGCGGTCAACCTGCTTGAGCGTCGGCAACGCCGAGGGTGCCGCCCCCATCAAGCGGTAGGTCCGCCCGTCGACCCGGACCATGCTCTGCAGGGCATGGACGGCGCCGGTCCAGTGGCGCGGCCAGTCGGCGTAGAGCTCGTCTGTCTCGCTCCAGATGCTGAAATAGGGGTCGTGGGCGACGAGGGGGACGGCGGGAAGCCGGCCGCTGATTGACGGGGAGTCCACTCCGACGGCGACGGCAAATGCCGCGAGACCAAGCATAGGCCCCATTTTACGCGGCATCTCACGATCGGGGCTTGCCCGAGGCACCGGGTCGTCTTGCCTGGTTCCCGAGCATCTGGTCTCAAGTTTCTGTCCCCCACTGAACGGCGGGCCGCCTTGACCGTCACCAGGGACAAGCCCGGATCAAACGGGCTGGGTAACCAGACAGGAGACCAACAGAATGAAGACACTCACTTTGACCGCTGCGTGCTTGATCCTCGCCGTGACGTCGGCCAACGTCGCCCTGGCCCAACGGGCCCCGGGCCATGCCAACCCCAAGGCCGACCACCACCGGGTGGACCCCAGTGACGCCCTGATGCGCCAGGCCGCCAAGGAAATCCAGAAAGCCCACGGGATCCTCCAACACGCCCTGCCGATTTACAGCGGGCACCGCGTGAACGCGATGGTGGACTGCGTCGAGGCGGACAAACAGATCGCCCTCGGCTTGCGCTACGACCGACGCCACAACGAAGGCCAAGCTCCGGCCAACACCCCGGACAACGCCTCGCCAAGCCGCTACACGAAGGAGCAAGTGGCCAAGAGCAACAACATGCTCAAGAAGGCCGCCGAGGTCCTGGCCCATGCCAAGGAGAAGCTCTCGAAGGGCAACAACGAGTACGGCGGGCACCGGGTCGAGGCGATCAAGCAGGTCGACCAGGCATTGGCCCAGATCCGCCAGGCCCTTGCCTCCCTGGACCACCGCCCCTAAGCCGGGGCCGCACCGGGACGGGTCCCGGGCTTGGTGACCGGCACCGCCGCCAGCCAGTCCGGGACATCGTCCGGAGCATACGACTCGGCCTCGACCCTATACGCCGCATAGGTCGGCGCCCCGAACCCTGGGTCGGCCGTCGAACGGTCGATCAGGACACCGACCCCGACGCACACGCCACCCGCAGACCGCACCACTTCGATCGTCTCACGGACAGAGAGACCCGTCGTCAGGACGTCGTCGACGACAAGTGTCTTGGCACCCGGGGCCACCGTCGCGCCCCGACGGACCACCTTTCTGCCCTCCACACTCTCGACGTACAGGGCCGGGACACCCAGTTGACGGGCGACCTCAAAGGCGATGATGATCCCCCCCGTGGTCGGGCCGGCGACCAGCTCGATCCCGGCCGTGCGGAAGTGGTCGGCGACCGCCGTGCAGAGGGCCGAGAGCACGTCTGGACGCTCCAACACTCGGAACTTCTCAAAGTAGACGTCGCTATGCCGGCCGCTCGTCAGCAGGAAATGCCCGTGGAGGACGGCCCCACTCGATTCCAGCAGGGCACCGAGGTCAACCGACGGTGGAGTAGGGGGCAATGTCTCGGACAATGTTGTTCTCTTCGTCCAACAGGACGACCTGAGGGGTCACCGGCTCGTCACTCAGGCAGAAGGACGCGACGACGATCCGGTCGCCGGGCTGGAAGAAGTGGGCTGCCCCGCCGTTAAGCCCGACACAACCCTTGGGGCCGGAAAAGACATAGGTTTCGATCCGCGACTTGTGGTCGACGGCCCAGACGTGGACCGCCTCGCCCTCCATCAGGCCGACGGCCTTCATGAGTTCGCCGTCGATCTGGATGCTGCCGACGTACTCGGGGTCAGCGTACGTGACCCGCGCGTGGTGCAGTTTCGACTTCAGGAGTTGGTTCAGACGCATCGACTTCGGCTTCGGGCTCTTGGTCGTCGTCGGTGGGGCGCTTGCGGTCGGACCGACGTCCCCAAGCGGCGACCAGCCCGCCGAGGGTCATGATACCGACCCCACCCCAAACCGCCCGGACCAACGGTTTATAGAAGACTTCGACCGGATACGCCGGGCTCCGGAACATGATCTGCACCATGGCGGACTTGTCTTTGGCGTCCATGCCCACCAGCCGAAGGGCGTACCGCTCACTGATCGGGACGTCGACGTAGCTGAAACCACCCTCTCCCTTCAGCATCAGGCTGGGCGACCCCTTCGACTCGCCTTCGGGCGTCAGGATGTTGAAGTCGGCGTAAAAGGTAGAGCCTGCCTGCCCGACCGGGCCCTCGTGGCGCATACCCGTGTACCGGAAGCCTAGGTCGTGGAACGTGCCGACCTGCCCTTTCTGGAGGCGGAGCGGGTCCGACGCTTCAAGGCTGGGTTCGTGGATCGTGAAGTAGAGGTCGTGCAGCCAAAAGCTCTCGACCCACGGCCAAGTCATCGGGGTCGGCTTGTCGTTCATCATCGTCAAGTACATGCCCGGCTTGGCCTGGAACTTCCCTTCCGGGCCGGTGACGTCGATGACGACACGGTTGTGGCGGTCGGCAAAACTCCCCGTCGGGCCGACAAGGCGCATCGTCCGTCCGAAGAAATTGGCGTCCGTCACCCGGTCGACCATGACGACCTCCTTCTTCTCGAAGCCACGCGAGAAAACGAGCCCGAGGAGCGCGGTCGCGAGACCGACATGGGTCAGGTAACCCCCCGCCGACTTCCAGGAACCCCGGAACGACTCGACAAGCCTCCAGACGTTGGCGACGAGGGCGAACAGACAAAGGAACGACAGGAAGACGACCCATGGCGTCGCGGGCACCGAGAAGCCGGGCGTGAACGCGATCGTCCTGGACTCGTCGGCGAGGAAGCCCTGGTCACCTCGCTTGACCCACAAGAGCAGACAACCCGACAGGCCGACCGCGACCGCCAAAGAGTTCGACAGCTTGGCGAAAACGGCCTTGAACCCGGTTCCCCGCCAGGTGAGGAACGGGGCGACCGCGATCATCAGCATGATCGGCACAAAGGGGTAGCTCAGGACCTGGTGGTACAGGTGCTCTTCCACCACCTTGGGCTTTTGCCCGGCCAGGCTCTGGAACAACGGCACGCTCATGCCCACCGCCGCGATCACGCCGAACGTGCACAAGAGCCAGATGCCGACTTGGTAGAAAGTGTCCCTCGTCCAGAAGGCCGGCTTGGTGGCCAGTTCGCCGGCCGCCGCGGCCAGCCCACGGTAGTTCCTCGCGAAGATGACGCCGAACGCCACCGCGGCCAGACTGCCGACGCTGACGAGGATCCACAACGCCGACCTGTCCATCTCGGCGAAGCTGTGGACGCTGGTGTCACCCAGGAACCCGCTTCGGGTCAAAAAGGTGCCGTACACGAAGCTGACGAACGGCAGGGCGCCGCCGATCAGGTTGGTCAGGTGGCCACGGCGCTTCGCCGCCTGCAGGAACGCCCCGTGGACAAAAGCGGCCACCGCGACCCAGGGGACAAAGCTCGTGTTCTCGACCGGGTCCCACATCCAGAACCCGCCCCAGCCGAGGGTCTCGTAAGCCCAAAAACCGCCCATGCAGAGACCCAGCCCCAGCAAGGACAGGCTGACCAGCGCCCACGGACGGACCAGGGGCAACCAACTGTGAGGGTCTCGGCGGACCGTGGCGGCGGTCGCCCAGGCGAAGAGGGCGGCCAGCGAACCAAAGCCCAGAAAGATCGTCGGCGGGTGGATGACCACCCAGTAGTTGAGAAGGGACGGGGCGAGGCCGCGCCCGTCGGGCGGCACCAGCCACTTACCGTCGATCAAGTCGATAGGCTTGAACGGCGACTCGAAAGCGAGAATGCCGACCAGAGCGGCGAGAAACAGCGTGTAGACGATGCTGAACCAGCGCCGGTCCACCCCGGTGCGTGGCCCGACGAGCAGGAAGAACACCGCCGACGTCACCGCCCACAGGAGGAACGACCCCTCCTGACCACTCCAGATCCCCGCGATCTTGTACTGGAGCTCATGGTCACGGGCCGCATGGGCGAACACGTACTGGAACTGGAACTGGTCGGTGACAAAGAGGACGCCGACGCACGCGAAAGCGGCAAAGAGTGCCACCGCCCCGAAGAGTCCTGCCCACCGGGCCGACCTCTCCCGGTCAGGGTGCTGCGACGACGTCCACCAGAGGAAGGCCGCGGCGACGAACGCGACCACCGAGAGCAACACGGCCCCTTGACCCGTCTGCGCCACCGCCGCAGCCCAGGCAGGCGCTTCCTTCAGGTCGGCAAAGTCTTGCATGCGCTACGTTCCAGAGGCCCTGCCCCGCTCCCCCAATTCTACGCCACCCGGTCCGGGGGCCGACCTTGCCAGGGACTACTTGGCCAAGGAACTCTGCTGACCAAGGGATTGGCCCGGGCGGAGGGATTCGAACCCCCGACACCCAGTTCCGAAGACTGGTGCTCTATCCACTGAGCTACGCCCGGCCGCGCGGAGGATACCCGTGGCAGGCAGGCTGAACCAGGTAGAACCGTCCCCGTGACAGCCCTGCGCGAGCGACTGGCCGTCCCTGGGCGGGCCGACCTGCCCTTCGACTTCACCCGCCCCGAATCGGCGACGCCCCTCCCCTTGGTCGTCTACGTCCATGGGGGCGGTTGGATCACGGGCGACCTGACGATGTTCGCCGAGGAGGCGGTGTGGGCGGCTGGCAACGGCCTCGCCGCCGCCTGCGTCAGCTACCGCCTCGCCCCGCTCCACACCTTCCCTGCCGCCGTCGCCGACATCCAGGCGTTTGTCCGCCATGCCCGCACCGACGCCGACCGGCTCGGTGTCGACCGGGGCCGGATCATCGTCGTCGGCAATTCGGCGGGCGGCTACCTGGCGGCCATGGCCGGACTCTGCGCGACCGACTTCGGCACCGGAGGCCCGGCGGAACGGGCCGACGCGGTGGTCAGCCTTTCCGGCATCAGCGACATCCGCGACCCCGAGATGACCGCCGAGCCGATCGCGATGTCGTTTGTCGAGCAGTTCCTCGGCGGCCCTTATGCCGCCCTGCCGGAGTCGTACACCCAGGCCAGCCCGGTGACCCATGTCGGGCCTGGCGCACCGCCATTCCTCGTCGTCCACGGCGACGACGACGAGATCGTCCCGGTCCAGCAGTCCCGTCACCTGGTGGAGAGGCTGCGGGAAGCGGGTGCATCAGTCGACTACCACGAACTGCCCGGCGAGGGTCATGCCTACACCTTGCCGGCGTGGCTCGGAATCCGTGAAATGGTCCTGGAGTTTGTGAGGTCACGATGACCGTCGACCTGCGCAGCGACACGGTGACCCGTCCGACACCGGAGATGATGGCGGCGATCGCCACGGCTCCGGTCGGCGACGACGTCTTGGGCGACGACCCGACCGTGACCCGGCTCGAAGAAGTGGCCGCCCAGATGACCGCCAAGGAGGCCGCAGTCTTCGTCCCCAGCGGCACGATGGGCAACCAGATCGCCCTGGCCAGCTGGACCAAGCCAGGGGACAGCGTCCTCATCGACGACGACGCCCACGTCCTTTACTACGAGTGCGGCGCACCGGCCGTCCTGTCGGGCGTCGTCCTCCGGGGCGTGACTTCGACGGACGGACGGATGAGGGTCGAGGACCTGGAAGCCAAGCGGCTTCGGCCCGACATCCACACGCCGGGGACGACGCTCCTGTGTCTGGAGAACACCCACATGAGGTCGGGTGGCGTGCCCCAGACCGTCGAGACCCACCGGGCTTACCGGGCGTTCGCCGTCGAGCACGGCCTTCGCGTCCACCTCGACGGGGCCCGCGTCTGTAACGCCGCCGTGGCCCTCGGCGTGCCCTTGTCGGCGATCACCGCGCATGTCGACTCGGTCACGGTCTGCCTGAGCAAGGGCTTGGCGTCGCCGGTCGGCACCGTCCTGTGCGGCCCGGCCGACTTTATCGGTCGCGCGCGGCAGTGGCGGAAGCGGTTGGGCGGAGGCATGCGCCAGGCGGGGATCCTCGCCGCCTGCGGCATCGTCTCGCTGACGAAAATGGTGGACCGCCTGGCCGAAGACCATGCCCGGGCGAGGCGGCTCGCGTCTCTTTTGACCAGCCTACCCGGACTCGCGCCGCTCGACCCCCCCACCAACATCCTCATGGTGGACACCGAGGCACCCGCCGCCGGTTGGGGGGAGAAACTCCGCGAAAGCGGTGTCCTCTGCCTTCCGGTCGGCCCGAACCGGCTCAGGCTGGTCTTTCACAACGACGTGGGCGACGAGGCGGTCGACAAGGCCGCCGACGTGTTCCGCCGATTGGCGTCGCCCTAGAGGGCGGCCAGGCCTGCCGCCGCGACCAGGCCCCGCTTTGACCGGTCGTAAGCGATCCGGGCCAGGGCCTTCATGTTGACGACGTCCTCTTTGTTGTAGGCGGTCAAGACGCGCAGGGCCTCTTCGTCACCCCGGTTGTGCATACGCCAAAGGCGGATCGCGTCCCTCCCCGTCAGGCCGTCGGTGTCGTCACTGCGACAGATGCCCATCTGGCGCTCGATCTTTTTGAGCCCGCCCCGGACACCCAGGTTCTTGAACAGGGGGCAGAGGTCCAAGTGGATCTGGTCGTAGGCAAGTTGGGGGAACGCCTTCCGAAGCACGGGGACGTCGAAGCCTGCCCCGAAAAAGGTCACCAGCATGCCGCACTCCGCCATCATCTCCGGGAACCGCTCAAGGTCCCTTCCCTGCACCAGGCAGGTGAAGTCGTACCCGTCGTAGAGGCCGACCATGGTGATGGACGCGCCGCTGTTGCCTCCGTCGGTCTCGATGTCCAGATAGAGGGTGCGGTCCTGGAACTCCTCCCACGCCCGCCAGGCGTTGGTCAGGCCCAGGGCCTCGGAGAAGAACCGGTGGTCACGCTTGGCCAAGGCTTCGGCCGACCATGTGACGACGTCGCGGACCAAGCCCCGGTCGGCGGTGCCGACCCGGTAAGCACCTGGATCGGCCAAGTAGGCGTCCCACGTGGTGCATCCTTGCTGCCACAGAGAAGCCTCCGTCGTCGAGCCGATACCCGGGACATGGCAGAAGGTGCTCCGGAGCACCTCGCCCGCCTATCCTCCGCCCTTCTTTCGCTCGCGCGGGACGGCCGTCTGGTTGCCCTGGAAGTCGGGCTTGGGCAAGTACACGGTCAGGACGCTCGTGGCCGGGAACGCCTGCTTTTCTTCAGCGTTGTCGTACCAGTAGTCCCCCGTCTTGAAGTTGCGGTCGAATTCACCGGCCAGTCGGATCGCGCCGCTGCCGTACCACACCGCGGACATGTTCTTGCCGAACCACTGGAAGCCGCGCCACTCGCCGCTGGCGACGATGCGGCCGGTGCCGGTGAAGAGGGTCCGTCCGTTCTTGTCGTACTCCTTGCGGACCTTGCCGCTGACTTGGAGTTCTTTGCCGTTGTACTTCGTCACGAGGACGGTTCCGGTGAAGGTGACGTCGATCCGGCCCTTGCCGTCGATCACCTTGAAACTGCCGAGGTTGGTCTGGAGGTGCATGACAGCCATCCCGGGCTTGCCGGCAAAGTCGCCCATTTGCTCCGGCGTGGCGGCTTGGGCATGGGCCGACCCTGCCACCGCGACCGCAGCCACCACCAGAGAACTCACCTTGAAAATCTTCATGCTTCAGTCCGTCTCTCGACCCACGATTATAGACCGGTCGGCCATGTCGGCTGCGGTCGGGCGATCACTCTAACCCGTTTGGGGCGCCGAAAGTTCCGGACACGACCCGGAGCACCTCATACCGTGCGACGTCCCAGAGCGGGGTGCCGGGCAAAGGGTCGACGGCCAACCGGAACTGGGGAGGCAGACCGGCCGGGAGCCCGAACCACGACCACGCCCACCGGGCGTCCCGGGCGCCACGCATCGCTTGCCACGTCCCGGCCAGTACACCGTCCACATACACCCGGGCACGCTGCAGCCCATGGAACCGGTCGTACAGTTTGGCCAAGACCAGCGGCTCGCCGGTATGGTCGACGACATGCCACTCGGCCGGTCCCAGGTGCTGGACGTGGGTCTCGGTGAGCGTGTCGCCGTTGTCGCAGCCGCTGGCGAGGACCGACGGCTTCGAAGATGACCGCACCGAGCCATCATGCGCGGCCAGGTCGGCACCGTCCTTCATGTCGACCACCGTCGTCCGAAGCAGGGATTGACCGGTGGGGAACACGCCCGCCCGACGGAACCGTGCGCCGGTCCAGACGGGCACCATCGGCAGGTCAACGGACGGCAGCGGGCGGCCGTCCAGTTCAGCCAGACCCTCCACGTCGACGAGCCAACCCGTCCCCGAGAAGGAGCGCGCCGCACTCGTCAGGGGCCCGACCTTTGGCGTCGGGCCAGGCAACGCCCAGGCCGTCGCCGGGCCTTCGTCAGCGGCGAGCACGAGGGCGTCATCCACTTCGCCGACCCGGAACACCCCGGCCGACCCGCCCCATACGGCGCCAGGGTCCGCGACATCCAGCACGATCCGCCTTCCCGCCGGGTCGGTGTAGAGCCGGTCTCCGGTGCGCCACACCAAAACCTCAAGCAAGTTCCGAGGGTCGAGCATTTTGACCCCGTAATGTTAGCAAGGTGGCGAACCGATTTTTGCTATGGACAATGCCCCTACGACGAGTCACCCCCACGACCTTCTTGGTCATCAAGCGGCGCATGGCGACAGAGAACTTCGTGGTCTGCCCGTTGTGTGGAGCCCTCAACGTCATTGAAAACGAAGAGTGCTTCGTCTGCGCATGGCACGGAGCGTTTGACGACGACCCGTCCCTCGTCGAGAGCCAACTAGACGAGATCGTCCGCCGTTGCCCCGGGCTCGTCCGAACTCAACCGAACGTTGCGCCCGCACGCTTTTTCCATACACTTATCCACAGGCTCCGCGCCCTGTTCCGGAGGCCGCTCAACATCGAGGCCTGAGAAACGGGCCAGACTGGCAGAATGCTGCCCGTCTCGACCATCAGGCCTGCCCGACCTGACGATGTCCCCGTACTTTTGAACCTGATCAAGGGGTTGGCAGAGTACGAAAGGCTCCTTGACCAAGCGGTTGGCACCCCCGAACATTTACGGGGCCATCTCTTTGGCGAACACCCTAAAGCCTTTGCCGCCCTTGTCGAAGAAGACGGCGTTCCCGTCGGCTACGCCCTCTGGTTTTTCAACTTTTCCACATTCAGGTGCCAACCGGGCGTATACCTTGAAGACCTTTTCGTGCTTCCCGGACACCGGGGCCGTGGGCACGGTAAGGCGTTGATCGCTCATGTCGCCCGGTTCGCCGTGGAGAATGGATGCGCACGGTTTGAATGGTCGGTACTGGACTGGAACGAACCGTCCATCGCCTTCTACCGGTCCTTGGGAGCGGAACCGATGGATGAGTGGACGGTTTTCCGCTTGACCGGCGAGAATTTGCACCGTTTGGCCCACAGTGCTGAACTTCAGAGGCCAATATCCTAGGCTAACCGATGCTCCAAGTTGGCGACCCGTTCCCTGACTTTTCCTTGCAAGACCAGGACGGCCAGACCCATACGCTGGCGGGACTGCGAGGCACAAGGTTTGTCGTCTACTTCTATCCCAAGGACGACACGCCCGGTTGCACGACCGAGTCCTGCGAGTTCCGCGACCTGGCGTCGTCCTTCTCGGGGTCGCCGGTCTTTGGTGTCAGCCCCGACGGCGTGAAGAGCCATAAGAAGTTCGCGGACAAATTCTCCTTACCCTTCACCTTGCTTGCCGACACTGACCGGTCGCTTTGCGAAGCCTGCGGCGTCTGGGTCGAGAAGTCCATGTACGGCAAGAAGTACATGGGCGTCGCTCGGACGACATTTGTGGTCGGCCCCGACGGCACCGTGACCCACGTTTGGGAAAAAGTCAAACCCGAGGGGCATGCCGCGCAAGTGGCCGCCGCGTTGGGCTCATGAGCGGCAGGCCGACTCAGGCAAAGGTGACAGCTCCGGCCATCAGGGCGAGGAAGGGGTCGGGGCACAAGATCGTCTGCCTGACCGCCTATGACTTCCCCTCGGCCCGGATCGCCGAGGCCGCCGGAGTGGACGTCGTCTTGGTCGGCGACTCTCTCGGCAACACTGTCCTCGGCTACGACTCGACCATTCCCGTGACAATGGACGAGGTCGCCCACCACCTGCGGGCAGTCCGTCGGGGTCTGGAAAAGCCCTTGCTCGTCGCCGACCTCCCGTTCGGATCATACAACGCGTCGGTCGCTGCCGGCGTCGACGCCGCCGTCCGGTTCATGAAGGACGGCGCCGAGGCGGTCAAGCTGGAAGGCGACTACCCCGAGGTCATTGCGGCCATGGTGAAGGCGGGCGTCCCGGTCATGGGCCACGTGGGGTTCACCCCTCAGTCGGTCCACCGTTTCGGCGGCCACCGTGTCCAGGGCAAGGGTGACGAGGCCGAGGCGGTCGTCGCCACGGCGCGACGGATCCAGGACGCTGGGGCCTTTTCCATCGTCGTCGAGCTCGTGCCGGCGGCCTTGGCCCGCGAACTGACCACTGAATTGTCCATCCCCACGGTCGGGATCGGCGCCGGCCCCGACTGCGACGGAGAGATCCAAGTGTTCCACGACGTGATGGGCCTGTCCGAAAGGGTGTATCGTCACGCAAAGGCATACACCAAGGGGTTGTCTGCGTTCAGCCGGGCGGCCAAGGCTTATGCTCAAGAGGTCCGTGACGGCACTTTCCCAGGCCCAGAAAACAGCGTGTGAAAGTAGTCCATACCATATCCGAGCTTCGCCGCGAACTTGCGGGCCAATCAGACATCGGTTTTGTCCCGACGATGGGGGCCCTTCACGCTGGCCACGCTTCCCTTCTGAAGCGGGCCCAGGCGGAACGCCAGTGCGTAGTCTTGTCCATCTTTGTCAATCCCACCCAGTTTGGGCCGAGTGAAGACCTCAGCAAATACCCGAGGCCGTTGGACGCTGACCTCGCAGTGGCGAAAGCGGACGGCGTCGATGTGGTCTTTCTCCCGTCCGTGGAAGAAATGTACAAACGTCAAGACGTCGTGGTCCATGTCGAGGGGCCTAGCCAGCAGTGGGAAGGGGCGTTTCGCCCCGGACACTTTGACGGTGTCGCCACGGTCGTCGCGAAACTCTTCCTGGCGGTAGGACCGTGTCGGGCGTACTTTGGCCTGAAGGACTTGCAGCAGTGCGCGGTTGTCCGCGCCTTAGTCGAAGGGCTGGGGATTCCCGTGGAACTGGTGTTTTGTGAAACAGTCCGCGAGACGAACGGACTGGCCATGTCCAGCCGCAACGCATACCTTTCATTAGAAGACCGGGATGGCGCGGCTCAGATTTATCAGTTTCTGTCGCAACTATCATCACGCATCAAGATTGGCTACGATATCTCACAGATAGACATATGTCTATCGCAAACAAAACAGCAACTGCAGGACGCGGGGTTTCAGGTTGACTATCTTGCATTGGTCGACCCCAGTTCGATGGCGTCCAGCACGGTAGCCTCGGACTCAGACCGCATCATTGTGGCCGTCAGGTGGAAGGGCGTCCGCCTCATTGACAACGTCCCAATCACATAGGCCCGACGAGACCTTGCGAAAATAAACTCACTAGTGCCAACATAGCCTCATTGGCCGCTGGAGAGCCGGTCTTTGACACACTCTGAAGCGGAAACAACAATATGGCTAAATCACTGGAAAAAACTAAGGCTGGGCTTAAGCTCCGCACCTCGCCCAAGGGTTCGCTAGTCCTTAACTTGGGGCGAGGCAAGAAGTACACCCTTCCCTTCGAAGCCCGCCTCCTCCAATCCGAAGGCTACGTCTTCATCCATATTCCGCCCAGCGCGGAGATTTTCTCGGTCGCCAACAAGGAGTTCCGGTTGGTGACGGACGACGCCGAGGCCGAGAAGGCGGCGGGTAGTTTCCGCCGCAGTCGAAAGGGTTCGGCCCGGTCGGCCAAGTCCACCGAACTCCCCGCCGATCTCAAGGCCGCCCTCAGCAAGATCCCGGCAGGCCACAAGATCGCCTACACCCCAAGCGGCGACCCGAAGCTTGTCAAGACCCGCCGCCGCCGCAAGGCCTGAGGCACCGGCAAACAGCCAAGGAGTCCGGGCCACATCGGCCCGGACTCCTTCTCATTGCGACAAGTACACTGTCGCCACGCCGAGTTAGCTCAGTGGTAGAGCAACCGCCTTGTAAGCGGTAGGTCATCGGTTCGAATCCGTTACTCGGCTCCAGCATTCCCGGTCAGGGGCTCTTTCACCGCCCCGCGCGCGGCATACGCCGCGACCGACACCGCCGCCATCGCCACGGCGCACCACCGCGTCGCCACCGGCAACGACGTGAGCTTGGCGAGCCATCCAAAAAGCCAAGTGCCGATCGGGGCGAGTCCGGCCAAAGCCCAAAAGTGCATCGAGAGGACGCGCCCCCGCAAGTTCGGTGGTGAAAGGAGTTGAAACAGGGTGTTGGTCGTGTTGAACTGCATGATCGCCGCCGCCCCCGTCACCGCCAAGGCGGCAAACGTCAGGGGGACGCTGGTGCTGAACGACAAGACAGCCAGGCCGACGCTGAAACAGGCCAAGGACGCGCGAAGGACCAGCGCCTTGTGCGGCAGGTGGGCGATCGACTGGAGCAAGAGCAGACCGACCAGCGCGCCGACGCCGACCGCGCTGTATGCGGCACCGAGGAGCCGCTGGTCACCGTGCAGGATGTCCGTCACCAGCGCGGGCATCTGAACCATGTAGGGCATACCGACGAGCGATGTCGCCGACTCCATGAAGAAGATGGCTCGCAAGGACGGTTCACGAAACGTGTAGAGGACACCCTCCAGGATCAGGTCCTTGACCGGTTGCCCAAAGCCCTCCCCCTTCCGGGGGACGGGCTTCACCGCAAACGCGGCCCAGACCAGCGCGACGAACGAGGCCGCGTTCGCGTAGAAGCAGGCGGCAGTACCCAAGGCCCCGGCCAGGACGCCGCCGACCGCCGGCCCGACGACCCGGGCGAAGTTGAACGTCATGGACTGGAGCGGGATCGCCTTGGGCAAGTCCTCGTCGCCGACCGCGTCGCGGAACATGCCTTGGCGGGCGGGCATCTCGGTCGTCTGCGCGATCCCGGCGACCAAAGAGACCAACGCGACCGCCACGAAACTGAGGGTGTTGTTGGAGGCGGTCACCGCCAAGTACAGGGCCCCGACGCCCATGACGAGGTTTGATGCCGCGAGGACGTAACGCTGGTCAAAGAGGTCGACGACAATACCGATAAACGGAAAGAGAAACGTGCCCGGGATCAGGCTACAAAAGGTGACAAAGGCCAACTTTTCGTTGTCGTGGGTCAATCGCCACACAAAATCGCCTTGCACGACCGTCTGAATCTGTGAACCCGTGAAGGAGATGAACGCCGCCACCCACAAGACACGGAAGTCTCGGTGCCGCAAGACGGAAAACCCGGGCAAGACCCGGTCCGCGACCGAAGCCGACCATCCCCGGGCCATGACCCAGTCTAGTCGGACGCACGGGATGCTGTCGAGGACCCCGGTATACTTTCCGAAGCATTTGGTGAACCTGTGACATCGCCACGTCTTCGCGTCCTTCAAGTGGTGTCAAGTTCGGCCACTTCTGGCGCGGAGCGTCAGACGATTGTCGTCAGCAAGAGACTGGCCCGCGACGGCCACCACGTCGAGGTGGTCTGTCCGCAAATCGACTGGATGCTCCGGGAACTGGAAGAAGCCGGCATCACCTGCCATCCCGTCGACATGCGGGTCAAGTGGGGTGCCTCGGCGATCGCCCATATCGCCAAAGTGGTCGGTCGGAAGAAGTTCGACGTCATCCACGCCCACCTCAGCCGGGCGACATACCTGGGGCTCGTCGTCGGCACGCTGAAAGGCGTCCCCCTCGTCTCGACCGTCCACGTGGAGACCCGAGAGCCGGTCTACAAGTTTTGCGCCCACCGCCACAACCGTTTGGTCGCCGTCAGCAACTTCATCCGTGGCGTCCTGCGCGGACAGGGCGTCCAAGACAGGTACATCGACGTCGTCTATAACGGGACCGATTTCAGCGACGTCCCGTTCGTCTCGGGAGACCCTGTGCACGAGGAGTTTGGTCTGCCGCCCGAACGGCAGTTGGTCGGCCTCGTCGGCCGGGTCGCCGAAGAGAAGGGGCACGGGATCGCGGTCGCCGCGATGCCCCGGGTGCTCGACCGCCACCCTGAGGCCCACCTCCTCTTCGTCGGGCGCCAGGTCGGCGACTACCCCAAGATTGTCCAGGACGAGGTCGCCCGGCTTGGGATTGAGAGCCGAGTCACCTTCACGGGAAACCGTGAGGACGTCCCCCGACTGTTTGACGCGATGCACTTTTCCATCCTGCCCAGCGTCATGGAGTCATTCGGACTGGCCGTCATCGAATGCATGGCCCGGGGGCGCCCGGTGGTCGCCAGCAACGTCGGTGCCTTGGGCGAGCTCATCATCCCCCACGAGACCGGCCTCCTCGTCGACAACACCCCAGAGAGCCTCTACAAGGGAATGGATTTCATGCTCACCCACGACGACGAGCGCCGTCGGATGGGGGCGAACGCCGAACAACTGATCCGCGAAAAGTTCACGCTCGACCAAATGGTCGAGCGTCTGGAAGCGGTCTATTGCAAGGCGGCCGGCCTTTAGTCTTCGAAACCGTCGAAGTCGGCCGGCGCCGACGCCTTCAGCTCGCGCAACTGCCTGCGGGCGACCTCAAGCGATGCCTCGACCTTCGCACGGGCCTCGTCGGGCACCATGGCGACAATGTCTTCCATGGGGAACTCATGGCCGCGCTTCGCGGACGTGCTCCTCAACTTCACCGTAGGCTGGACATACCGGACAACCACGACAGGCTCGGGAGCCGGCGCAGAATAGGCGACCAGCATGTTAGAAACGGGCAGGGCGGCCAAGGCACCGTTCAGGTTCGGCAGAAGCGAAGGGGGCTTGGCGGCCAGAGGACTGCTTGCCGCCACGGTCTGAGGGGCGGGCGCGACCGTCGTCGGCGTGTCCATACTGCCACCTCCCAGGTGGCTGGACAGCGACGCCAGCATCATTGCCAGAAAGTTCAGGATCGCCCTCATGACACTGAGTACAACGTCGGGACGCCCTGATAGTTTCGTAGTGTTCCGTGTCTAGGGCCAAATTCCACCGTTCAGCAGACGACGGCCACGATGTCGCTGAACTCGGTGGGGACAAAGAGCCGGACATAAGTCGAGATCGCGAACCGGTCGGTCATTCCGGCGACGTAGTCCAGCGCCCCCTGGACCCCTTCGAAACCCGCGGGGAGTGCCCCGGGCCGAAGGTAGTGCAGTAGCAGGTCCCTCACCATTCTCTGGGCCTTAGCGATTTGGTCGGCCGGGTGCGGCTTCAGGAGATAGACGTTCTCGTAGAGCCATTCCTTGAGGGAGTTCATCTGCCCGGCCATGTCGTCGCTGAGCCGCACGGCCGGTTGGTCGAGTGAGTTGTCAATGAGGTCGAAGACCATCGACGAGACCCGTTTGCCGTGCGACGTGCCCAAGCGCAAGAACTCGGCGGGCACCGACGACACCAGACCGCTCCGGAGAGCGTCGTCAAGGTCATGGTTAAGGTAGGCGATCCGGTCGCAGATCCGGACGACCGCCGCCTCCAGAGTCGATGTCGGCTCGCCGTCGCTCGGCTCCAAGTCCTTCCGTCCCTTGCTGTGCCCGCCGATCCCCGCCCGCGTCTCATAGGTCAGGTTGAGGTCGGCCAAGACGTCCACCACCCGCAAGGAATGTACGTCGTGCCGGAATCCTGGATGCCCGGGGACGGCCTCCCTGATCGTCTCGTCCAGGGCGTGCTCGCCGGCGTGGCCAAACGGGGGGTGCCCGACGTCGTGGGCGAGGGCGACCGCCTCGATCAAGTCCTCGTTGAGGCGGAGCGCCCGCCCCACTGTCCGCGAAATCTGGGCCACCTCCAACGAGTGGGTGAGCCGGGTGCGGTAGTGGTCGCCACGGGGCTCGATGAACACTTGGGTCTTGTGTTTGAGCCGTCGGAAGGGCTTGGAGTGGAGCACGCGGTCCCGGTCGCGCTGAAAGGCGGTGCGGACCGGGTCCGGCTCCTCCTCCCGCGGTCGACCGGCGCTGTCACCGGCACAGGTGGCGAAAGGCGAAAGGTATTCGCGCTCGCGCGCCTCCACCATTTGCCGAATACTTCCCGCCACGACGCTTCAAGAGACGCTGGCGGGCCGGCATTTGACGCTCGGCGACAGGCGAAACAGGCCCGGGCATCCGGGAAGGTCTGGTCGCGACCCCGCCCGACCGACCATAATCGTCAGGCAGACACGGGGAGCGGTGTCCGAGTGGTCGAAGGAGCACGATTGGAAATCGTGTATACGGCAACGTATCGTGGGTTCGAATCCCACCCGCTCCGCCAGAAAACGTGATGTCTTTCAATCCCGACGGTGAAGACGTTGCCCGGCGCGACGAGGTCGTCGCCGCCCTCCTTGCGGCCGTCCGAAACCTGGAGACGGTGAAGCTCCCTGCGTTCGATCCAGAACTCTCCGTACCCGAAGAACACGCCGCCCTTCTCGCCGTGGGGTCGGAACCCAATCCCTTTGGCGGGCACGCCGGCGAGTTCCGCTACCAGTTGGAAGGCGAAGACGACTTGCTCCACCTCATCGTCAGCCGGATCGACGGCGGTGAAGTCCCCGTCGAAGACGCCCAGGCCGTCGCCGCGTTCGTCTGGCCAGACGTCCCCCGCGGCCTCGTCTGGGCGAAGCCGGGCACCCGTTCGCACCACTTCTACATCGGCCATGACGTCCTGCTTGAGGCCCGGGGCTAGACGTGGGGACACTGGTCGCGGCCGCTGACATCGGGAGTAACACCGCCCACCTGCTGGTCGCCGACGTCACCCCGACCGGGCTACGACGCATTGTCAACGAGTCGGAGTGGCTTTCGCTCGGCGAGGTCGTCAAACGCGAGGGGCATATCCCGAAGAAGGACGCCGACCGCCTGATTGCGACCCTCAGGGCGTTCAAGGAGACGGCGAACAACTACCGGGTCAAGGTGTTCTACGTCTTCGCGACCGAGGCGATGCGCCGGGCGGCCAACCATGACAGTCTGCTTGCCGCGATCAAAACCAAGCTCGGCATCGAAGTCGATGTCGTGTCGCCGTCCCGTGAGGCCGAACTGAGCCTAAGGGGGGCGTCGGTGGACAGCCCGGTCGACGGCCACGTCGTCCTCGTCGAGACCGGAGGGGGCAGCGTCCAGGTCGCCGACTGCCGGGACGGAAAGATCGTCGCTGAGAAGAGTCTGCCCATCGGCACCGGCACGCTGATCGCGGCGAGCCAGATCGGTCAACCGGCCGACCCTGCCCATATCGGGCGGGTCAAGGAATTGGTCGCCGACGCCCTCCGCGAGGTCACCGACTTTGCCCGTCCGGACCGGATCGTCGCCTGCGGCGGGGTGGCCCGAGGTGTGTGGCGCGCCCTCCATCCCGACGGTCACCCAGAGTTGGACGCCGAGGAGATCCGCTACCTCGCCTGGGACACGGCACGCCTGGCCACCGCCACGATCTCGGCCCGGTACAGCGTGAAACTGAAGCGGGCCCAGACTCTGCTGCCGGGGTCACTGGTCTACCTGGGGGTGTTGGACACGTTCGGCCAGACCAAGATGTACGTGAGCGAGTACGGCGTGCGCGAAGGTGCGGTGCTCGAACTTGCCGACGACCAGGAAGGACGATGGCGGAAACGATAGGCACCGAAGACCTGCGGATCTCGCCCGCCCGGTTCATCAACCGGGAAGCCAGTTGGCTTGAGTTCAACGCGCGGGTCCTTGCCGAAGGCGAGAACCAGGCCAACCCATTGCTCGAGCGGGCCAAGTTCCTTTCCATCTTCGAATCCAACCTGGACGAGTTCTACATGGTGCGGGTCAGTGGCCTGATCGAGCAGGAGGCCACCGGCATCCTCGAGCGCACGCCGGACGGTATGACCGCCACCGAGCAACTCGACCTCGTCTCGGTCCGGGCCAGCGAGCTTCGACGGAGGTGCGGCGTGGCTTGGGAAGAGGGTCTTCGTCCGGCCCTGGACAAAGCCGGCATCAAGATCGTTTCTTTCTCCGACCTGTCGTCGAAGGAACAGGCCGCCTTGGCCTCTTACTTCGCGCGCGACGTCTTCCCCCTTTGCACGCCGCTCATGGTGGAGCCGGCTGTCACCTTCCCCTTTATGAGCAACCGCTCGCTGAACCTCGCGGTGGTGCTCAAGGACGCCGACGGGCTGAAGCTGGCCCGGGTGAAGGTGCCGACCGTCGTCCCGCGCACCGTCCGGGTACCGGGCAAGACAGCGGCCTTCGTCATGCTGGAGGACCTGATGGCCTCCCAGGCGGGCACCCTGTTCCCCGGCGTCGAGGTCGTCGGTTGCCATCCGTTCCGCGTCATCCGTGACGCCGACATCGAAATCCGCCAACTGGAGGCCGCCGACCTGATCACCATGGTCGAGCAGTCCCTGCGGCTACGACGGTTCGGCGACCCCGTCCTCCTCCAGGTCTCGTCGTCACTCAGCGACGATTGGCTTGGCGTGCTGACCACCGGCCTCCACCTCGACCCCGAGGACGTCATGCGCCTGGACGGGGCCCTTGGGCTTGAGTTCCTCTGGGACCTTGCCGCCCTGGACCGGCCCGCCCTCAAGTTTCCGCCCCACACCCCGGCGACCAGCGAGCGTCTGGCGGACGCCCCTCTGCTGTTCGAGGCCGTCCGCAAGGGCGACGTCCTGCTTCACCACCCGTACGACAGCTTCGCCCCGGTCGAGACGTTCGTCCGGTCCGCCGTCGTCGACCGGGACGTGATCGGGGTCAAGCAGACCCTTTACCGGGTCGGACAGGAGTCGCCCATCGTCGAAAGCTTGCTCCAGAGCGCGGAAGAAGGCAAGCAGGTCGCCGTCATGGTCGAGCTCAAGGCCCGCTTTGACGAGAGCAACAACCTGGTGTGGTCAAAGGCCCTGGAGCGGGCCGGCGTCCATGTCAGTTACGGAGTGCCGGAGATCAAGGTCCATTGCAAGCTCTGCATGGTCGTCCGCAAAGACCCCGGGGGCATCCGCACCTACGTCCACATCGGCACGGGCAACTACAACCCGGCCACAGCCCGCGTCTACACCGACCTCGGCCTCTTCACCTGCGACCCGGACATCGCCCAAGACGTCACCGAACTCTTTAACGTCCTCACGGGATACAGCAAGCAGACCGAGTACCGGCGCCTGCTCGTCGCACCGCATAACCTCCGTGAGGGCATCATCGAACGGATCGAGCGGGAAGAAGCCCACGCCAGGCGGACGGGCAAGGGGCGGATCGAGATCAAAGTCAACAGCCTCGTCGACCCCGAAGTCATCGACGCCCTCTATTCTGCCAGCCAAGCCGGAGTGGACGTCAACCTTGTCGTGCGTGGCGTTTGTTGCCTCAGGCCGGGCGTCCCCGGCCTCAGCGAAAGGATCCGCGTCGTCTCTGTCGTGGGCCGGTTCCTCGAACACAGCCGGGTCTACTCCTTTGACAACGACGGCGAGCCCGAGGCCTTGGTCGGTAGCGCAGACATGATGCGCCGCAACCTCGACCGGCGGACCGAGGTGCTCGTCCCCTTGCGCGAGCCCGCCCACATCAAGTACGTCCGCGACATGGTCGTCGACTATGCCCTGCGCGACAACACCAACGCCTGGGAACTAGGCGCCGACGGAAGCTACGTCCGCTTGAGCCCCGAAGGCGGGCAAGAGTTCTCGTCCCAGACCGCGCTTTGCGACATGCCGGCGACCCGGCTCCTCGTCGAGCCACCCCGGAAGCGGGGCAAGTGACTAGACCGTCGCGGCGACGGAGGCGGCGAGCCGGTCTAGGGTCGCCTCGTCGGTCCAGTCGATGCGAACCGGCGTGATGCTCACGTAGCCTTCCGCGACTGCCTTGACGTCGGTACCTTCCTCTTCGGGACGAAGCATCGTGGCCCCACCTTGCCAAAAGTACGACCGCCCCCAAGGGTCGCTCCGCTCCTCGACCCGGTCCTCCCAAATACGCTTGCCCATCCGGGTGAACCGGTGTCCATGGACTTCGGGCAAGGCGACGGCGGGAACATTGACGTTGAGGAACGTCCCTTCGGGCAGCTCCGCGCCGGTGACGAGGCCCCAGTTGGCCTCCAGCCACGCCGCCCCGGTCTCGTAGTGCATGGGGGCGTCTTCCAAAGCCGCGACCATGCTGAGACTGAGCGACCGGATGCCGTTGATCGTCCCCTCCATCGCTCCGGCGACCGTTCCCGAGTAGGTCACGTCGAACCCCAGGTTGGGCCCGTTGTTGAACCCGCTCATGACCAGGTCGCATCCGTCGGGCCAGCACAGGGTCAGGGCGACATTGACGCAGTCCACCGGGACCCCGTTCACCACCATCGCCTCCAACCCGTCGTACTCCACCGTCTTCGCCCGCAGGGGGTCGCGGATCGTCATCGCATGGCCGCAGGCGCTTCGCTCCCGGTCCGGAGCGACCACCTTCACCTCACCGAACTTCCGGGCTACAGCGGCCAGGGCCCGGAGTCCCGGCGCGTCGATACCGTCGTCGTTAGTGAGGAGGATGCGCATACCAGAATGCTACCGCTGGTCCAAAATCAACTTGTGGACCAGCCGACCCTCACCGCCGTCACGGCCGGCGCCGCCGGCGGTGTCGGTGTGTGCTGGGCGCTGGTCTGGGGTAAGCGGGCCTGGTACGTCGCCCCGCTGGTCGCGCTGGTCGTCCTGTCCACCCTCGCGGTATGGTTTCCCTTAGGCCTGGGATGGCTCGTTCTCATCGGGGTCGGCTTCGGGATAGCCGTGGTCCGGGCAAGGCAAGGCGAGGCGAGGGGATCCCACCTCTGGCTCATGGTCGCCAGTGCGTTCGCCGTGTTTGTGGCCGGGCTGAGCAACTCGACGGGGTCGCCTGGCCACCTCCACGAAGTGGTCGCCGCCTGGCTCCATATCTCGCCTCAACAGGCCTGGCATTTGATCGTCGGTCTGCGTAAGTGTGTCCACTTCTCCGCCTATGGGCTTGCCGCCCTCGCCGCCTACCGATGGAGCACGGCCGTCGGTGCACCTGGACTGTGGCGAGGTGTCGCCTTCACCCTTCCGCTCGCGTGTTTCGACGAGTTCCGCCAACATTTCGCCGCCGGCCGCGAAGGATCGGCGTGGGACGTCGCCCTCGACATGGCCGGGGCCGTCACCTTTCTTGTCGTCGTGTGGCTGATCGACCGGAGGCGTGGTGCGACCGCTTCGGCCTGACCGACTCGTCGTCGTCGCCCCCCACCTGGTGGCGGCGGAAGGGCGCGACCAGTTCGCCGTGCCCTTGCCCACCGCATTGGCGCAGATGGCCGGGCGGGCCGAGGTCTGCCGCCTCGACCCCTTGCCTGTCCAGCCCACGCCTGAGTCGGCGTTTCTGGGCCTTGCCCCCGGGGAAGTCAAACTGGCACCCGGCCCGCTCACCGTCGCCGCCTTGCGGCGGGACCCACCGGGCGACAGCGTCCAGTTCCACCTGAGCTTGATGTCGGTGGACGCCGACGGCGTGGCCTCGACGGTGGCGACGCCACTCGACGAAAGGGACGTCCGCGAAGTGATGGAGGCCGCCCGACGGCTGGACACGGCCCGGCTCACCGTCCTGCCCGGTGAGCAGACCGACCACGCATTGGTGTGGGAAGAAGGCTCGCTGGACCTTGGGGTGGCAAGCCCCGCCGATGTCGCCGGCGACCAGGTGCGCCGGCACCTCCCGGAAGGAGACGGTGAGACTCTGCTTCGGCGCTTCATCGACGACTCGGTCAACCTCTTGGACGGCCTTGAGGCCAACCGTCGACGGGAGGGTGAGGGGGCCCCGAAGCTCAACCTTCTCTGGCCCTGGGGCTTCGGGTTCCGTACCGCCGTGCCGAACCTGGGCCTTCGCCGTGGCGAGCCTGCCGTCGTCCACAGCGCCAGCATCCGCCTTGACGGTCTCGCCCGCCTGGTCGGGTACCAGCATGCCCACCGCGCCGCCTTTCGGCGCGGCCTGTTCGCCAGCGAGCTTGCATTGCGGCAGGTGCGTCCCGACGGCAGGCTCCACATCGTGGTGTTCCCCGGCTTCGACGAAGTCCAGCGTCACGGTCGGCTCGACGAGGGTGCGTGGGCTCTCGACATGCTCTCACGGGAGCTTGCCGACGCCTGGACAGGCACGCCAGAGTCACCGACCGAGGTCGCGTTCCTCGCACCGGGTGGCCATACCTCGCCAGACACGCCCCCGGCCGATGCCTCGCCGCTGGGCCTCGCCTTCCACTACCGGTCTTGGGACACCGCGTCAGCCCGGTCCCCGTTCGACCCCAAGGTCCTGGACGACCCCCGAGTCCCACGGAAGGCGACATGGGACGCGGCCCGCGCCATCATGGAACCATGACCACCGCCATCCATCGCTTTGTCGAGGCCTGCGAAAACGGCACCCACCCCAGCCTGGTGGCCCGGGTGCCCAGTGGATGGGTGGTGATGGGCGAGCAACAGGTCCTGCCCGGCTATTGCCTGCTGTACCCCGAGCGGGTCGTGCCCGACCTGAACGCCCTCACCGGCGACGAGCGTGCCCGGTTCCTGGCCGACATGGCCCGCGTCGGCGACGCCCTCCTCGCCTGCACCGACGCTGTCCGGATCAACTACGAAATCCTCGGGAACCTGGAGCCGGCCCTCCACGCCCACATCGTCCCTCGCTACGCCGACGAACCGGCCGAGCTGCGGACGAGGCCGTTCTGGTTTTATGACTGGCCATCCGCCCGCCGGTTCGACCCCGAGACCGACGACGCCCTCCGCCAGGCCCTTCGCCGGCGGCTGTCCGGCGAAGGCCTGAGCCCCGAAGACTGACGGGTGGCCTTAGGCCGACGGCCCCGGCGCGAGTACTCTCTTCGGCCAGATGGACACCCAGCCAGGCCTGTTCCACCCGCGCACGACGGTGGAGGAAGTGGAAGAAGGGCGCACCCTTGCCCCGAAGTTCGACAAGGACGGACTGATCCCCGTCGTCACGACCGACCACGCCAGCGGCGAGCTCCTCATGCACGCCTATATGAACGCGGAGGCGTTGCGGAAGACCATCGAACTCGGCGAAGCGGTCTACTGGAGCCGGAGCCGGGGCGTCCTCTGGCACAAGGGGGCGACGAGCGGCCTCGTCCAAATTGTCAAGGAGATCCGGATCGACGACGACCAAGACTGCGTCTGGTTGCGCGTCGATGTGCAGGGCGGGGCCAGTTGCCACGTCGGCTACCGGTCATGCTTCTACCGCTCGGTGCCGTTCGGCTCCAAGACGGGTGGCGAATTGGCCTTTGAGGAGACCGAAAAGGTGTTCGACCCCAAGGCCGTCTACGGTGACGCGCCGAATCCGACCAAGCTCTGACCCGGGCTTGGCACGGTTTGTGTAGGTTGTCAGACAGGATGTTCTGGTTCGTCACCCCAGTGCCCGCCTCGTCCGTCACCCCGGACCTCACCGTCGTCGCCGTCAAGGAGACCAAGGTCTTTACGGGAAGGCTGGGCAACCGTGTCTTCACCGACGTCACCCTCCGGGCCGCCGACGGGCGGACTCTGTCTGTCCGCATCGACGATATTAGGCACGACCGGTTCCGCCCGCTGAGGCCGGCCTACCAGGTCGGCGACACCGTCCGCATGGTCGACGGTCGCCTGTCCCGCCCCTGACCGGCCCGGCTAGATCCGGAACCCATAGGACACGACGAGGCTGTGCTGGATGCCGGTGGCTTTCTGCCCCGGGAATCCCACGCCGACCATCGCCGACAACCCGGGCACCTGCTTGACCGGGACACTGAGCGAGAACCACGTCTGCGACCCCTCGCCCGATATGTGCTCGACCGACCAGGTGCAGTCGGCCATCCGCTTCCAGGGCACAGGGCCGTCGGCCCCGGCGATCAACCGGTTGTCGCCCGTTTGCATGTACCCGGCGTGGAGGCGGCACGTGGGGCTGAGGTTGTACCGACCGACCAGGTACATGTCGCCCGAGCGGTCACCCAGGTTGAGGAGGCCGAAGCTCAGGGCGTACCGACCGTCCTTCTTGTCGTCGAGCAGCAGCACCTTCGCGTTGAGCGTCGTGGCTCCCCGCAAGTCGTTGTCAAACCCAACCTCGAACCGGTCGGCCAAGCCGATTTCGACACCGTGGCTGTGCAGGTACCCCTTGTCGATGTTCCGCTCGTTGCCCACGAAACCGTACAGGTAGAGCACCTCCCCATGGCCCAAGATGTCGGCGATCGGGATGACCATCAGACCGGTGGGAAAGGCACATGCCACCCCCGTCGCCGCCCCCGCCAGACCGGTCAGGACACCCTTGACCCACTTTCGCCCACCCATGTACCTGTTGGATTCCACATAGGGGTTTTGCCGGGGTCGTTAGAATTACCAGATGCTGGTGTGCGTGCTGGCACTGGCAATCGGTCGGCAAGTGCCGGCGATAAAGAGAAAGCCGCCTTTCGGCGGCTTGGAAGATGGGTGCCCAAAGTTCAACTGCTCCGAACTATCGCCCCATCGTGCTGGAGGTTCAGATTCCGCGGTTCGGTGACGAGCGGCGCTTGAAAGGCCATCGAAGCAACCGAATTCGACGAAACGAATGATACTCCTCTTCACGGCGCTGATGGCTGCCCGTCGTCTTTTGGGGACGCCTGAGACAGAGCCGAGCCTCAATGGTCAAGGGTTGGCAGCAGCAGTCCACGCATTTGGGATTGAATGAAATCAAGATCGTCAAAGGGCGCGGTGATGTCGTTCTTTCGGACGAACGCGCGCCATCGAATGCTCACTTGAGGATCGCTTGCAAACTCCTGCTTGAAGCAGATCGGCACCTCGGTGGGAAGTTCAGTCTTGCGGCAGCGAAATGTAGCCTCAACAGCCCTTCGGAGAGTGTCTGCATCGATGGCCATAGAACTAGCCAGCATGGCCACGTCGAAGTAGTCCTTCATGCGACTGTTGTTCAATCCAAGCACCACGATCGCGTGAAACTTCTCTGCAATGGCTGTTTCGACAGGGTAACCGTGAATCCGTGCCTCAGGCACCGTAGAGACAATGCCTGGGATGATGATCTCCACTGGGCCAGGCGTCACAGCATCGCCTAGGCCAACGTCGATTTGAAGCGGAATACGGGCGGTGCCCAGGTAGCCAACCAACTTGATTCTCGCCCCCACATATGCCTGCTCTTCGCGAATCAGCTCGGAAGTAACCGAATGTGAATCAAAGACGACTCCGTCCTCAGCGCAGTCAATTTCGCAGATATTTACGAAGAGGTCTCGGAGCTCGTCAAGGTCAGAATTTGTGAGAGATAGGAGGTCGAGATCGCGTGTTGGACGATGTGCAGAGCCTGTCCAGAACAGGAACATCGTTGCGCCTTTGACAAGGAACTGATCGCGATACGGTGAGATCGACAGCCTGTAAAGCAGCCGAAACCCGACATATCTCGCGAGCAGTGGGTTGAACGGCTCCGAGTTCTTCGCGGCTTCGTTCTTGAGGCGAGCCAATATCGAGGCGGAGACGTTGGACGGAGCTGGTTTCATGCCGTAATCGCCTCGATGTAGGGACGCATGATCCGATCAACTCGGTTGAGCTTGCCGAAGTGGGTCAGTTCGTCGAGCGTGAACTTCCGAAGCCGCCAGCCTTCCCTAAGTGCCTCGACAGCCACATCGTATCCGACCTTGGACCGCAGGCGAAAGCAGTCAGCGACCGTCTTGGCTGCGCCGAAGACCCGAACTGGTACGCCTTCGATTTGATGCACTTCCACTCCAGCAGACAGGTACGGTTCCGAGAGTCGCGTAACGCGGAGCCTGTGGTGATACGTTGGTTTTCTTGCCCCGTCTGGCAGGGCTATCCAAATCTCATGAGGAACCTGTGTGCCGATCTCATGGAATGCAAGCGCTGAGATGAGGGCCACCACCGCTGACGGGATGGCCTTCGCAACTTCAGCGAGATCGTGCCATTCGGTCAGGGGGTGGTCCGCAGATGCGTATAGTCCTCGTCCAAGACGCTGAAGCTCTCCGTTTCTGACAAGTCGAGTTAGCATCACTCGGGGAAAGCCTGCATCGACGATGTCGCGAGTTCGGGCTACTCCACGCTCTGTCACGAATTTCACCAGAGCCTCGGCATTCCCCTTATGTTCCATTTCGTCGATCATTGTACTTCCCTATCTACGTTTCGGAACACAGCTCGGAACCTTAAGGGACGTGCATGAGGCGAAACCGTGCGCGAACGGCACAACAAGTGCAAGCAGTGTGGGCCACGGCCCTTGGCCTGTTGGAGCAAGCCGATGATGATCAGAAGCAGGTCATCTTGCGAGGCTTAATTCAGCGCGTGGAGATGCGCGAAAAGCAAAGAGCAGTGGTCTCCATCTCTCTGTTTTCCTGTTCCGAACCTCAAGGGTTCGAAACAACGGAAAAGATGGGTGCGGGGGCAGGATTTGAACCTGCGACCTCCGGGTTATGAGCCCGACGAGCTACCGGACTGCTCCACCCCGCGATAGCTCCGGTGTTGTACCCCCTTGTCCGGGGCGAGGTGTGGGACCACCGGCCGGTCAGGCCCGGCGGCGGGTGCGGTACGCCGCGAAGATCTTCCCGACTGCGGCGAGGCCCATGAGGAGCGGGGCGAACCGCTCGACAATCTGGACGGCCGGGCCCGCGACCTCGTCCACCAATCGGACGATGCCGGTGGTCCGCGCGCCGACCTCCGTGGTGACCGTCCGGACTTGTTCGGCGATGCCGTCGACCTTCTCCGTCAACTTCTCGACCCGGGCGCCCAAGGCCAGCGTCGCGTGCCTCAAGTCAGCGAGGACCTTGATCAAATACGCCAGGGCGACGACGGAGACGAGGGTCGCGGCCGAGCCAAGGACAAAGAACGCCCCCGACGCGGTCAGCCACCACTCTGGAATCTGGCCCATATGCGAACTCTACCAGCCGCCCACCGGCATTGACGTCGCTCTACCCACCATGGAACAACCGGCCCGGAACCTCACGAGACGACCCTGCCCTTGACGGTGGTCTTGGCCCCCGCCGCCAGTCTGATGGTCACGACCGCCCAGCCGTCGCTGGTCCTGACTCGCTGCCCCTCGACCTCGACCTCCGCCCCCCACAGGCCCCGGACCCGGAGGACGGCGTCCACCGCCTTGTCGCTCGGGTTGTCGACGGTGGCCTCGAACCAGCGTTTACGCTCGTCCAGCCGCACCTCTTCGAAGCACCCGAAGCCGAGATGGAACTCAGCCCCGATCTGCCGCATCACGACGCGGCGTCCGACGCCGTCCCACGGGGTGACCGTGTGCACCGCGTCGACCAGACCGTAGTGGCACCCAAACGTGTAGACCCCTTGCTCGCGGTTGGGCAGGACGTAAGCTCCGGTGCCGCGCAGGTAATGGTAGTAGCCCAACCCTCCGGCACCAGTGAAGGCGTTGAACCCGGCCTGTTGCGACGAGTGGTCGGGGCAGTAGCACATGCTGGCCGCGCCGTCGTGGCGGACCAGCGCCCACGGCCCCAGCATCCCGCCAAAGGCCATCCTCATGTAGGCGTCGGGAAGGGCCAAGTAGTCGCGGTCCATCATGCCGAAGAAGATCAGGGAGTTGGGGATCACGGTCTGGGACAGGCAGGCCTCGCCCCGGTCGACCAGGGCCTTCAGCGGGGTCGAGTCACCGCCGTCCCAGCAACGCTTGTCGCTGCCGTACCACCACCAGCTCGGCGCCATCGACCGAGCGGCGAAGGCACACCGGGCCGTGCGCTCCAGGTGGTCGTCGTCGGCCAGGTACCGCGCCGCGGCGAAGACTTCCTCGAAGCCGCTGGTGTCCATGACGGTCTCGCCGGCATACGGATACTTCTGCTTCATCAACTCCTTGGCCTTGAAATCGACACATGACTGCAACTCCTCGGCCTCGGCCTCCATCCCGTTGGCACGAAGGTCGTCGAGAAGGTCGTAGATGCGGGCGAAGCCGAGGACGCCGACGGTGCGGACGTACAACCGCCACCCGTACTGGAACATCGCGAGGGCGGTCTGCAGAGCCGCCCGCAGGTAGTCCTCGGGTCGCTTCTCCGTCTCGCCGTAGGTGCTGGCCACCCGGAACATCGAGTGGTACAGGTTGAACACGTGGGGATAGTTCAGCGGCCGGCCAAAGTAACTGCTGCCGCCCGCCGCCGAAAGTACGCTGCCGACGGCGTGGTCACCCGGGTTCTGGACGTCGTCCTGCAGGAAGTCGCGGACAAAGGCGTCCAGGGCCCTGATCTCAGCCCGGTCGGGATAGATCGTGTTCTTTTCGGCCAAGAAGAGGGCGTCCGCCATGGCACATTCCAGGCCGCTTGACTCCTGGTACTCCTCCTCCGCCGTCACCTGGTCGCCGGTCGCGATGTTGGTCAGGACGACGGCGTGGTGGAGCGGGCTGCTGGGGTCGTCGACGATCTGGTGCTGGGCGATCCAGGCCGCCCGTTTCTTGATCAGGGCCCTGACCGGCTCCGTCACCATCAGGTGGGCGTGGCACATCTTGTCCGAGTTGTCGCGAAAGCTGACCGTGATCGGCCCGGGCTCGGTCGGCCGCACGAAGCAGAACCCGCCTTCCTCGTCGGTGTCCACCTCGGTCTCGGCGGCACGGCTGACCCAAAACCGCTTCGGCGCGACTCCGGCCACCTCGACCCCGATGCCGACGTCGATGGGCGCGACCGCGCTGGGTAACAGGCGCACGGTCGGCCGGCCGCATGCCGCCAAAGTCGGGTTCACGCCGTCCTGCTTGTCACTCTCCGTCGGGACAAACCGCATCTGAAAGTTTCGGCTGTCGCCGGGCTCCAGGATCAGCGACGAGTGCTCGTTGAACCACGTCGGCCACTCTTCCCGTTCGATCGTCGCCTTGCTGTGGGCATAGACCACCGGGATGCCCTCCCACTGGTAGGGCGTGTTCAGGCTGCTGCGGACGTGGTTATAGAACTCCCAACTGGTCCCCTCGCCGGGAAAGACAAGGAGCCCGGGAGTCTCCGCCGTCATCCGCTGGGCGAACAGCCAGCTGGCCGCCCCGCCGATGAACTTGTGGATGTAGACCCGGCTTTGCCACAGCTTCTTGAGTTGCTCGTCGGACCAACCGAACCCCTCGTACAGGTTGTTGAACGCGAGGGGGAACCCGAGTTCGCCGATCTCGATGCTGATCCGCCCGGCGTTCTTGATCTCGAGGTCCCAACAAATCTGAGGCACGGTGTCGGCGATCTCATAGAACTTCCCCGTCGCCTTGATGTCGTCAAGGAACGGGAAGGTGTACTCGTAGGCGACCTTGGTGGGGTCGAAGCTCTCCGAGTCGATGTCCAAGAGTTGCTTGGCTTGGCCGTTACGGCTGACGACCCAATGGTCGTCGGGGTTGGTGCGCGCCCCGATCAGGATCGTGCCGGGCAGGTAGTCGTCCGCCGACTCCTCGCCAAACTGAAGCGGGGGCAGGACGAACTGGAAGTCTTCGCCTTCTTCGGGCAGGCCAGGGTCGCTGGCCCACAGTTGCTGGATCCTGCCTCCGGGGCCGAACTCGATGGAAACCAGGCTCCCTGACAGTTCGGGACGCTCCTCGTCGAAGGGATCCATGCAGGGCGGCAGGATACCCGGCGGTATGATCGTCTCATGCCCAGCCGTACCGTCGTCGTGGTCGGGGCGGGCAACCTCCGTTGTGCCCCGCCCGTGCTCGCCACCCTGGCCTCGTGGTACCCCGACGTCCCCGCCGAGGTGCGGCTCTTTGACGCAAGCGAGGAGCGGCTCGACCTCTTCGACCGGCTCGCCCGGCTGCTCTTTCAGCACACCGGCAACGAGACCGGCGTCCGGGCGACCTCCGACCTCGCCGAAGCGGTCGACGGGGCGACTGACCTGGTGCTCTGCCTCCACGAGGATTGCGCCAGACGGATGGTGGGCCCCCGCGAGGCGCGATGGCTGGACAACCTGGAGGCCGAGGTCGAGACCCACATCCTCCACCGTGGCGACCCGAACCGGCCCACCCCGGCCAGCCAACTGAGCCGCGCCACGCGCGCGATGATCGAAGTCCCCGTCTCCACCACGATGTCCCGCGACGAGGTGCTGGACGGAGCCCTGGGCCTGGTTTTACGGCAGACTCCTGCTCAGGCCCGAGTCCTGAGCTTGATGCGCGGCGTCGCCATGCCCACCGACCGTGGGAGCATCCACCTGGCCTGGCCCGCCCCCCTGGACGACGCGACCCTCTCCCGAGTCCCGTTCCAGGTGCTCCGCTGGGTCACCGGCGACGACCGGTTGGACGCCATCGTCGAGGCCGGCAAAGCCAACGACTTCCGCGACTGGCTCGAAGCCTAGGCGCGGGCGGTCAGCGGCGCGAGCCGGGCTTCCAACGCGGCCCGGAACGTCGGCGCCTCCAACCACGACCACCGTTCTCGGGCCGGGGCCGTGTACACCGTCGCCAGGTCGACCAAGGGCGGCCCGGCGGGGACAGACGCCTGCAAGAGGACGGCCTGGGCGGTCAGCTTGAGGGCGCACCCGCACACCTTGCCGCCGTCGGGGCCCACCACGTCGTTCGGGGCGACGTGGGCGAAACAGTCCGCCACCTTCCCCACCGACCGGACGAACGGGGTGTCCTCCGCCAAGGTCGCGGGCACGCCGCAGTCGGCCAAGGCCCCGACCAGGGGCGCGACCACCGCCCGGTAGACGTCCCCCAGGCGGCGCGAGCCGTCCGGCAGGCCGAGCAGGGCAAGGGGCACGGCCAGGCCAACCGTCACGTCGTGGCCGTGGAGGACGGCCTTACCCCCCGTCGGGCGCACCACCCAGGGCACCGTGCAACCGGGGGCCAAGGCCGTCTCCGCCCGTTGGTGGCGTCCTAGGGTCACCCAGGCCCCCGTCCAGGCATACACCCTCGCCCCCAAGGCACCGCCTTCGGCAGATTCGAGCAGGGCCACGTCGGCGGCCATGTTGGCCGGCCCGTCGGCGGGGGCGTCCAGCCGGACCAGCATCAGCGGAACCGGCGGTACAGGTCGATCTCGTAGCTGGGGCGGGGCGGGACGGACTGGTGGAACGCCGACGACACGCTCCAGAAGCCCAGGCCGAGGACTTGGTCCTCCACCACGAGGGACTTGGCGATCATCGCCCCTTCAAAGCCGGGGATGACGCTGACTTCGCGGAAGTTGTCACCCAGCTTCTCCACCCAAGCGTCGCCAAAGCCCAAGTCCATGGCCCGCAGGCTGACGCTCAGGAGGGCGGACTGGTGGACGGACGCCGCCGTCACCCGCATCGACCAGGAGGGTTGGAAGTGTTGCACGTCGGGGATGCCGTGCAGCCGTTCGGCGGCCTGTTCGACCAGGCGCGTCCGCACCAGGTGGTCGACCAACGCGTCCTTCACCTCGACCGACGGCAACGTGGAGAGTTGGAGGAACCGGTGGTCGTCGTCCTCGCAACGCCACAGGCTGGACTCGACCCCCGGCGCGACGCGCCGGACTTCTCCCTGAAGCTCCAGGAAGGTCGGTTCGACCTCGACCAACGCGCCTCTCCCGACGTTGATCCGCGTGATGCCAATGATTCCGACCATCGCGGGCTAGCTTACACCTTGGCGGGCTCGCGCGCCGGCGTCCAGCGGACGTCCAGGTTCTTCACCGCCGCCGCCTCGTCCAGCCGTCCGACCACCTGGGTCACCGGAGCGTTGTGCAGGGCCTCGGGGTCGGTCTTCGCCTCTTCGCAGATCGCGACCAAGGCGTCGCAAAAGGCGTCGAGGGTCTCCTTCGCCTCCGTCTCCGTCGGCTCGATCATGAACGCCTCGGGGACGATGAGCGGGAAGTAGTTCGTCGGCGGGTGGAACCCGTGGTCGATGAGCCGCTTGCTCAAGTCCAGGGCCCGCACCCCGAGTTTCTTGTACGGCGTGGCGGTCAGGACGCACTCGTGCATGCACGGGCGGTCGTGGGCGGGGGGCAGGTGGTCGCGCAACCGTGCCTGGACGTAGTTCGCGTTGAGGACGGCGTACCGCGAGATGTCGGGCAAGCCCTCCTTGCCGTAGGCCAGCAGGTAGGTGAGGGCGCGAACCGCCATCAGGAACTGGCCGTGGAACCCGCTCACCCGGCCGACGCTCAGGGGCCGGTCGTGGTCATAGACGGCGACACCGTCCACCCGCTTCAGCACCGGCCCAGGCAGGAACGGCTCCAGATGCGACCGCACCCCGATCGCCCCGCACCCCGGCCCACCGCCGCCGTGCGGCGTGCTGAACGTTTTGTGCAGGTTCAGGTGCATGCAGTCGAACCCATGGTCGGCGGGGCGCGTCGTGCCCACCATCGCGTTCATGTTCGCCCCGTCGCAGAAAACTTGCGCCCCCGCCTCGTGGACAAGACGGCAGATCTCCGCGATCTCGGGCTCGAAGAGGCCGAGGGTGGAGGGGTTGGTCACCATGAACGCGGCGACCGAGCCGTCCAACGCCGCCTTCAGCGAGTCGATGTCGCAGTTCCCTTCCGCGTTGGTCGAGACCGACTTCACGTCGTAGCCGCACCGGGCCGCGCTGGCCGGGTTGGTGCCGTGGGCGCTGTCGGGGATCAGCACGGTGTGCCGCTGGGCCCCCTCGCCGCGAGACTCGTGATAAGCCTTGATGAGCATCAGGCACGTCATCTCCCCGTGGGCGCCGGCGACCGGTTGCATCGAGACCTCGTCGAAGCCCGTCACCTCCGCGAGGATGTCCTCGACCTGCCGGACCACCTCCAGGTTGCCCGGGACGGTCGCCTCGGGCTGCATGGGGTGGGTGTGGCTGAAACCGGTCAGGGCCGCGGTCTTCTCGTTGATCCGCGGGTTATATTTCATCGTGCACGAGCCCAGCGGGTAGAAGCCGGTCTCGATCCCGTAGTTGATGTGGCTCAGGTTGACGAAGTGCCGCATCACGTCGAGCTCGGCGATCTCCGGCCAGGCGACCGAGTCCCGGACCGCGCCGACCGCCGCCGCCACGTCCACCTCGGGAGTGTCGGTGCGGGGCAGGTTGCAGCCGATGCGCCCGGGCACCGACTTCTCAAAGACCAGCTTCGGCTGGGGGACAGACTTGGTCGGCATTACTTCAACACCTCGGCGAGGCAAGCGGCATAGTGGTCGATCTGCGCCTTCGTGCGCGTCTCGGTGACGGCGACGAGGAGGTCGTCCTCCATCCCCGGGTAGTACGGGCCCAGCGGAAGTCCCGCCAGGACGCCGTGGTCGAGAAGGGCGTCCCGGACGACCGCGGCGGGCTTGGGGAGCGACAGGACGAACTCGCCGAACACCTTGCCCGCGAACTTCAAGCGGCCACCGGCCTTAGTCAACACGGAAATCGCGTACTGGGTGTTCCGCACCGTGTCCTCGGCGACGCGCCGGACACCGTTCTTGCCCACGCTCGTCATGTAGACCGTCGCCGCCAGCGCCATCAGCGCCTCGTTCGTGCAGATGTTCGAGGTCGCCTTTTCGCGGCGGATGTCCTGCTCCCGGGTGCGCAGGGTCATCGTGAAGCCGCTGCGGCCCGCCGCGTCGTGGGTGCGCCCCACGATCCGCCCCGGGATGGAGCGGACGTACTCGCGTTTGCAGGCGAAGAGCCCGGCCATCGGGCCCCCGTAGCCCATCGGGATGCCGAGCGGCTGGCCCTCGCCCACCACGATGTCCGCGCCGAAGGAACCCGGCGTCGGCAACAGGGCGGCGGCGGTGGGGTCCGCCACGACCACGAGCATCGCGCCCGCCGCGTCTGCGGCGGCCCGGGCGGCGGCGAGGTCTTCCACCACCCCAAAGAAGTTCGGCGTCTGCACGACCAGACAGGCCGACGCCTCGTCCAGGCCGGCGAAGCCGGTCGTCGCGCCGGAGTCGGCGGCCAGTTCCACCACCTCGACCCCCAGCGACCAGCAGTACGTCTCCAGCACCTGCCGGTAGTGCGGGTGCACCGCCCGGCTGACGACGACCTTGTCACGCCCGCGCAGCCCGTGGGCCATGACGGCGGCCTCGGCCATCGCCGTCGGGCCGTCGTACATGCTCGCGTTGGCCACGTCCATGCCGTACAGCTCGGCGACCATCGTCTGGAACTCGTAGATCGTCTGCAGGTAACCCTGGCTCAGCTCCGGCTGGTAGGGGGTGTACGCGGTGAGGAACTCGCCCCGCGAAAGCACCGCCCCGACCGTCGAGGGCACGTACCGGTCGTAGATCCCCGCGCCCAGGAAGCAGGTCGTCTTCGTCAGGTCGACGTTGCGCTCGCTCAGCTCCTTCAGGTGGGAGTAGAGCTGGGCCTCGTCGAGGGCGGAGGGGACGTCCAGAGGCCGCTTCAGCCGCAGGTCGTCGGGAATCTCGCGGAAGAGTTCGTCGATGGATCGCACGCCGATGGTGGCGAGCATCGACCGGGTGTCCTCCTCGGTATGAGGAATGTAGGGCATGAAGGCCCTGATTCTATCCCTGCGCGGGGGCGCGAAGGGCCCAACGATGGCCTCTGCCGGGTCTCTCGGCCCCTCTATGATCGTGGAAGAAGAGATGGTCACCGTCCACTGGAAAGAAGGCCTCGCGTTCGCCGCCGACGTGCCGAGCGGCGCCCCGTTCGTCATGGACCAATATCCCGAGGAAGGCGAGGTCGGCCTGGGCCCGACGCCGTTCGAGGCGTTCACCGCCTCCATCGCCGCCTGCTCCGCCTACGACGTCATGGTCGTGATGGCCAAGAAGCGGCAGAAGGTCACCAGCTACCGGGTCGAGATCGAGGGCGACCGCGGCCCCGCCGGGGTTTATCCGCGCCCGTACACGAATCTGCGCCTGCGGCATATCCTGGTCGGCGAGGGGCTGGACGAGGCCGCCGTGGCGCAGGCCGTCCGGCTCAGCGACGAGAAGTACTGCTCGTGCATCGCCACGCTGAGGGAAAGCCCGGCGGTGGCGTCGGTGTACGAGGTGCATGAAGTGTCGGCGGCGACTGGTTCGTAGGGAGACTATCGCAACGGCCCGGTGATCGCACTGGTTGGCACCAGTGGCACCCAACACCCTGAAGTCCGGCGGTCCGACCACCCGACCCGACCAATGTCCAGAGAGTCTAGATCGAGAATTCGATGTCCCAGGGGAGTGTCAGGCATGGCTTAGTGGTCAGGAATCAAACAGGCTTCCTTGGGCTTCGTGGGGGATCGGCAAGACTCCGATGATGACCCACGGGTTGGGGGCGACGAAGTGAAACTGCTGGGTCGTTCCCAGATAGAAGTGCAAGTCCTTGGTCAGGAACTCTTCATAGTATTTCTGACGTACCTTTGCCAGAGCTGCAGGCTCATCGCCGTCGGTTGAGCGGAGGCAGTTCCAGTAGAGGGCTCCTGCTTCCCAGTCTAGAACCTGCATTTCGCTCTGTCTTCCGATTGAATCTTCAAACTTATACGAGAAGCTATAGGGCAGTTTGGGAATGACATTAAATGTCTTGCGCCATTCGTTGTCTTCAAATAGATGATGTTGGCTATAGAGAACTCTCATCTCTTCGAGTTTTTTAGCGTCCCATTCCCGTTCCTCTTGCTCCCAAGTAAAGTCGAGAACCCGGGAAGGCTTGAAGACCGCCAGTGAAGTCATGTTGGACTTGGCTTCCGCGATAAGGTCGTCCATCCGGTCGTATACCTTGGCGGTCTTGAGCAACAGTTGCCTCCTCTCCCGCCATAGATGATCGGTTCCGATACGTCCCGCCCGAACCAGTTGCGCGGCATCGGTGGGACGGAAGGTTTCGGGGCGAGGGTCGCTTGTGTTGCGAACCAGGTCGCATTCGACCCAATCATATTTTTTGTATTGCTCTTCTTCTTCAAGCCGTCGAAACGGAACCGGATACATCCGAACCCATGAACCGTCTTCGCGGATCCCAGCGGTACAGACAGTCTCTCCATATTTGCGGGAGAGCGTCGGATAAGTCTTTACGGTGATGAGAACGCGCTGCTTTGCCAATCCTTCCTCACAAGTGCCGCGCCTCTAACCGGTTCTGGGACATGGCTTCCAGTTTTTCGGAAACACAATGACGATGGCACTGGTGAGGGTGCAGTTCGTAGCAGGTCAATGCGACTCGTTGGCCCACTTCGATCCAAGATTGAATCTTTGCAAGGGCATTGTCCTGCTTGGGCAGGTAGTCGCTCTCATATGCGGCAAAGAGGGCGTCGTAGTCTTCTTGGGAATTGAGTTCCTGGCGTTGTTCCGACGCGATTCCCAGTTCGGGCAGATGCTCGTACAGAATCCCAACCCCAGCGCAAGCGTTGCCCAAGGTACTCTTGGAAAATCCATATTTGCGGCTGATGGGATTGCGCCGAACATCGCAGAGGATATTCACTCCCGCTTGGATCAGCAGGTTCAGGTACGCCTCCAGGGATCGTCCCTCATAACCGATTGTCTGGAGCGGATGCGGACTGGCTTTCGCCTTCTCAGATTCGATGCGGGCAAGGGCTTCATCGTCGCCCTTCAGTACCTTCTCGGCAATCTCACTCCGAATCGCGTAATACGGGAACCGCCGGTAGGTGTCAGCTACCAATTCATCGCCTTGAAGTCCGTTCAGATTTTTCACGAAGTCTTTCAAGAAAATGTCAGCCTCCGTCGCTTCGCCGCCTTGATCGGTGAGCTTCCAGTGATGTTCGCTGTCCTCGATCAAGCCATAGGAGATGAGCTTACGCCGGTCGGCATAGGACGTGAATGAGAACGCACCCCGCTTATAGGGCACAAAGTCATAGGGTTGGCCAGAGTCGCATTCCTGGCAGTAGAGAAAGAGAACCTTCTGGAAGTCGAGGTTTCCCGCTGTTCCGCCAAGGGCATCCAGAAGCCCGAGCAAAAGTCGCTGGCGCACAGTAAGGCTAACATCCCGGTGGGATGCTTTCGTCACGCTAGGCATCTGAACGGCCACCCTACCTATCCCTCCCGCAATACGTCGACGCAACTGTACCTGATGTAGCTATGCCAGCATCCAGCGAATGGCTAATATTCGAGACACATCCATCTTTTGTCTACGAAGTTTGAAGATATCATCTAGGAACGTGTCCTTCTGGCGACCACCTCACGGGACGCCAGGTCGAACGTCCGCCACGCTTATTCCCATTTGGTCTCCAAGGTTAGGACGAGGCGTTGATTCTCAAACAGGTCTCCGGCAATCCGCGCGGTCTTCAACGGCTCCTTTTAGCTTCAACCAGAATCCAACTCCCACCTCGACGAAGTTTGATGAGTGTCCAAATAGGCCACATAGTGCGACCGTCCGAACCCCTGACACGGGTAACCATTTGGGACACCGAGTGGTCTCGCGTAAACAACTCGTCAACAAAGAGCAAGCCCGCGCCCGGCTCGCGGGCCGGGCCGGAGGGGAGGGGCTGGGGCCGGTCATTCGTCGCGGACCAGAGGGCAAGACGCGGGCAGGGACACCGGGAGGAACATCGTAGGCGGAAAGCTCGAACGCTCCCCAGCCCAGCCCCGCAATGTCCAGGTCAGGTGGCTTGGCCGGGCATCGGCCGGCGGTCACCGGCCGACCGTCGGCGCGTCGCCCCGCCTGCCTCCCCGGCCTTCCCTGTCCGGCCCAAGAAGGCCAGACTCATCCCGAAAAAGGGCGGACTTCTTTCCATAAATGCCGGCATTCACTCTTTGAAATGCGGCATTCTCTCTTTGAACGCCGCCATTTACTCTTTGAATTGCGGCATTTTTTCCTTGAATTGCGGCATTCATTCCTTAAATTGCGGCATTTATTCTTCAATATCTCATTGGGACCTTTAAGAGTCGCGTCAACCATGAGGGTGGGAAGGGTGCTGTTGTTCGGTTTAAGCTGAGTTACCTCCAAGTACCCGCTCATGCCTGCCAATTCAATCGGCTCTGCGCCTCTGGCTTTAATCGCGGGAATCATTTCGTTGAACACATCCAATGCTTCCTTGGTCGGATTCTTTGAATAGAGAATCGTCAGCTCATTCCCATCCTTGGTCAATGTCCTTACCATGGGGTCATTGGGCGAAACAGCCTCCAACTTCCACCCATCAATTTCGAGGGTAGACGGCTGGGGTGCCCAAGACAGCAATAAGCATCTGACAACCTCACTAAGTCTATCGCGGGAGTTCGCTTCGCGTGACTCGTGCTTAATTACGAGAGTAAGGCAGTATAGGCCCTTATAGCATGTTAGTACAGAAGTGCTCCGCCCTTCGCGTTGTGTTTCCTCAAGATACACCTCCCACCCTCCAACGTTCTTAGGTGTCCCGAAACGAGCGGCATCCTCTTCATAGGCTGTCTTGCGACTTGCGTCAGTAGTAAAGATGCCACTGCTCAGCGTTACGCTATCGCCCGAACCCACCGAGAAGTTCTTGTTATTGTGAACAGTAACGTGGTAAGGCACATAAACGCTTGCAGATGGAAACATCATATCAGCCATTGCTGGTCGGTCAGACGAGAGCACAACCTCTTTCAACAGCTGGTCTGCTTGGAGAGTCTGACCATCAATCATGCCGCTATGCCTGCAACCGCAGATGACGACAACCGCAGTTCCCAGTAGCAATAGCCTGAGTGAGGGGCTATATGTTTGGTGCCACATATCCAATGTAGTCACACTCCTTTTCTGCCTCGGCCTGGCATGCGAGGACAACCTTTCCTGGGCATAGACCATCGACTATGCCTTCCCAGCCGCTGGGCCTATTTAGAACGTCGTCGTCGCCGTGCACCGCGACGATCTCCACTGCGCCGTCGGCCCGGCTCCACACTTCCCCGGCGAGGCCGCGGCCCCGGGCCAAAGACAGGACGTAGGCCCGGAAGCCCACGCCCTGCACTTTCCCCTTGACGACGACGCGCCGGGCGTTCACCGGGCGTCGATGTTCAGGGTGAACGAGCCGCCGCGGTAGTTGCCGGAGAGGCTCACCGAGGTGATCCGGTCGCGGTTGCCGCTGCGGAACCGGGCGGAGCCGGAGCCGGACATGCGGTCCTTGCCGAGCCCGTCGTTGACGGTGAGGCGGTCGGTGTCGCCGCGGCCGGAGCTGCGGGTGCCGAGGATGTCGTACCGCTTGCCTTCGGTCGTCCAGATGACGAGGCGGTAGCGGTTGCCGTCGGGGTGGTACTCGACGCGGGTGACGCTGCGGGTGTTGTTGTCGAAGCGCAGGCGTCCGGACCAGGAGGACGGGAAGCCGGGAAGCTCGGGCCTGTCCCGCCCGCCGTCGTCGGACCGCCACCGGATGTCGAAGCTGAACGAACCGCCGCGGAAGTTGCCCCGGCCGCTGGCGCTGGTGGCGCCGCTGCGGTCCGTGCGGACCCTGCCGCTGCCGTCGACCCGCTCCTCGCCCAGGCCGTCGTCGAAATCAAGGTCGTCGCCCGCGCCCGTGCTGCGGCGGCGCCCGACGAGGTCGTAGCGTTTGCCGTCCTCGGTGTAGAAGATGAGGCGGCCGGTGTTGCCGGTGGTCTGGTATTCGGCGCGGTCGATCCGGTAGCGGAGCCGGCCGATGTTCAGGCTGCCCAGCCGCCCGGTGCCGTTGCCCGGGTTCGGGCGGTGTCCGTTGCCGCCGCCGTTGTCAGCCTGGAAACTCAGGTCGAAGGTGCCGCCGCTGAAGCGTCCGCTCGCGGTGATGTTCTTGAGCGTCGTCCAGTCGCGGGTGTAGATGTTGGCGAACCCGGTGAGCCCCCGCTCGCCAAGGCCGTCGTCGATGCGGACACGGTAGCTGTCACCGTCGCGGGAGCTGTCCCCGACGAGGTCGAACCGCTTGTCCGACGTCGTCCAGACGATGATGCGGATGCGGTTACCCCCCGGCTCGGTGCGCACCCGGTACACGGGCATGTGCCGGCCCGCGATGGTCAGGGTGCCGGAACCGTCGGTGGAGAACGACTGCCCCAAGGCGAACGCGGCAAGCGTGAGCAGGAGCAAAAAGAGGCTAGATCGAAGTGTGTGTCTACCCATGGCCCTAGTATTCACCATGACGGGCGGCGCGGCGGCCTTGTTCCCGAGTCCCGGGGCAATGATGAGTCAAGATGGGGACAGTCTTGGCGAAAAAGGTCGTGATCCTCGGGGCCGGTTTTGGGGGCATGAAGTGCGCCCAGGCCCTCGCCCGGGCGGACGTCCGCGTCACCGTCATCGACAAGACAAACCACCACCTGTTCCAGCCCCTGCTCTACCAGGTGGCGACGGCGGGCCTCTCGGCGGCGAACATCGCCTGGCCCGTGCGCAGCATCCTGCGGCGGCAGGCCAACGCCTCGGTCCTGATGGCCGAGGTCCTGTCGGTGGACACCGACGCCAAGGTCGTCCACCACAGCGAGGGGGAGACCCCCTACGACGTGCTGGTCGTCGCGACCGGTTCGCGCAACGCCTACTTCGGCCATGACGACTGGGCGGCGCACACCCTGGGCCTGAAGGACGTGGACGACGCCCTTGCCCTGCGCAACTCGGTCCTGCGGTCATTCGAAGAGGCGGAGGCCAAGCCCGACGGGGACGCCCGCCTTCCCTACCTGACGTTCGTCATCATCGGCGGCGGGCCGACCGGGGTCGAGATGGCCGGTTCGCTGGCTGAACTGGCCAAACGCGCCATGGCGGGCGACTTCCGCCGCATCGACACGACGCGGGCGCGGGTCGTCCTTGTCGAGGGGGGCGACCGGGTCCTGCCCACTTTTCCGCCCGACCTTTCGGCCAAGGCGGAGCAGTCACTGCGCCACCTCGGGGTCGAGGTGCGCCTGGGCAAGCGGGTCGTGGCGATCGGCGACGGCTACGTCTGCCTGCCCGACGACCAGATCTTCAGCCGGAACATCGTCTGGGCCGCGGGGATGGCGGCCACCCCGGCGGCGGTTTGGCTGGGGGTCTCGCCCGGGCGTGGGGGCCGGGTGGTGGTGGACGACCACCTGCGCGTCGTCGGTTTGGACGGGGTCTACGCGATCGGCGACGTGGCGGAGGTGCGGGACGGTGACCTGCCCGGCGTGGCCCAGGTGGCGATGCAAGGTGGCCGGCACGTGGCGGGCGAGATCGTCCACGGTGCCGGGAAGCCATTTGTCTACCGTGACATGGGGACGATGGCGACGATCGGGCGCAAGGCGGCCGTCGCCGTCATCGGCGGGGCGAAACTCAGCGGCGCGGTGGCGTGGGCGGCGTGGCTCACCCTGCACCTGGCCATGCTCGCCGTCTTCCGCGACCGGCTGATCGTCTTCCTGCAATGGGTCGCGGCGTACTTCACCTTCCAACCGGCGGCGCGCCTCATCACCTCGGTCAGAAGTCGACGGGCCGCAGATAGAACTCGTTGATGGCGGTCTCGCTGAGCATCGCCACGGTCGGCAGGTGCCGCTTCCAGTGCGTCCGGGCGACCCGTGACCGCACGGTCTCCACGTCTTCGGGACGGTAGCCCTGGGCGGCCACGTCTTCGGGCGACAGGCCATGGAGGAGGAGGACAAGGATCTCGTCGGCAAGTTGGTAAGAGATGCCGAAGTCGCCTTCGTCGGTCTGGCCCTTCACCAGGTCGGCGGTCGGAGGCTTGTCGACGATCACCGAAGGCACGCCCAGTTCGCGGGCGAGGGCCCACACTTGGGTCTTGAACAGGTCGCCGAGCGGGTTGATCGGCGGGGCGTCGTCGGCATGCCAGGTGAAATAGCCAAAGAACCGCTCGGTCTTGTTGCCGGTGCCGATCGGCAGGCCGCGGAACTTGGCCGACTGGTCGAAGAGCACGGTCATCCGGCACCGGGCGCACACGTTGCCGAGCCGAGTGCCGTCCATGTCGGGCTCGGCCGTGGCGACGTAACCATCGACCATCTGGGTGATCTCGACGGTGCGGTCGTCCAGGCCGAGGTCGTCGACGACAAGCTGGGCGTGGGTGAGGCTCTCCGGCGAACTGACCTTGTAAGGCATGCGGACGGTGTGGACGTTCTGGGGGCCGAAGGCGCGGGCGCACAGATAAGCGGTGACGGCGGAGTCGACCCCACCGCTGAGGCCGACGACTGCGTGGGTGACCTTGCGCCGGCGCACGCACTCGTCGCGGAGGAAGGCGACCAGCCAGTCGGCGATCAGGGCGGAGTTCATCGCGAGCAACCGCCGGGCCAAGGGGGCGGAGGGCGCAGGCCGCACGACGCGCAGCATGGGCGCGACTGTACCTGCCTGGCGGAGGGGCTAGTGCGCCTCGGCCAGGGCCGCCGCCCCTGCCCCACCCTTCTTGCGGCTGCGCAGGAGGAGGATGGTGGGCGACGCCGCGACCGACGCGACAAGGATGAGCATGAAGCCGTTGTTGTACGCCCGGGTGGCGGCCTGGGTGCCGAGCGCGGCGTCCACGATCTTGTACGACCCCAGCTCCGCCCGGTCGGGAGAGTAGCCCCGGCTCTGGAGGTACGCCTTGGCCATGGCGAGCCGTTGGACGGTCGCCGGGCTGACCGCCGTCACGTCCTCGACCAAGGTCGCCCGGGCGAGGTGGAGTTGGTGGGTCACCATGCTGCCGATGACGGCGATGCCGAACGAGCCGCCCAGTTGCCGGGCGAGATTGAGCATGCCCGCCCCTTGGGCGATCTGGGGGCCCTTGAGGGTGCTGAACGCGGCGAGGTTGATGGGGACGAAGAGCATGCCCAACCCCAGGCCGCGCAGGAGAAGGGGGACGAGCACGTTGTCAGCCCCGGCCGTGGAAGGCATCATCGCCAGCTCACCCATGGACACGAGGTAGATGCCGAGCCCAGCGACGATCGACACCTTCGGCTCGAAGATCGGCTTTTCTCCCCCCAGGAGTCGGCCCGACATCACCGCGGCAAAGCCCGTCATGATGCCGCCGGGCAGCAGGGTCAGGCCCGTCTCGGTGGGCGAGAGGTGCATGACGTTCTGGGCGAACATCGGGTAGATGAAGACCCCGCCGTAGAGGCCGAACCCGAGGACCACGAAGAGCACGATGCCCGCGGTGAGGTCTCGGTTCGAGAGCACCTTCAGGCTGACGACGGGCACCTCGTTGCGCGGGGACGTCTGCCACCAGACAAACAGGGGCAAGATTACGCCGGCGACCACAGCCAGGGTGACGATGAGCGGACTGTCGAACCAGTCTTTGGCGTTCCCTTCCTCCAACATGTACTGCAGGCAGCCCAGACCGACGGCGAGGAGCGCGATGCCGAGCCAGTCGACTTTGCTCACCTTCATCGCGAACTTGGAGTCGCGCAGGAACAGAGTCACCAGGGTGAGCGACACGAGCCCGATGGGCAGGTTGATGAGGAACACCCAGTTCCAACTGTAGGTTTCGGTGATCCACCCGCCCAGGGTCGGGCCGAGGGTCGGGGCGACGATGACGCCGAGCATGTAGATGGACTGGACAAGCCCCTGTTGCTCCATGGGGAAGATCTCCCTGATCGTGGCCTGGGCGGTCGAAAGGAGCGCCGCCCCACCTGCACCCTGGACGATCCGCCACCCGACCAGGGCGGGAAGCGACGTCGAGAACCCGCACATCGCCGACGCGGCGATGAACACGAAGATCGACGCGCCCAGGTACCGCTTGCGGCCAAACCGCGAGGAAAGCCAGGCGGTGAGCGGCAAGACGATCACGTTGCTGAGGATGTAGCCGGTGGATATCCAGCCGACTTCCTCGGACGTCGCCCCCAGGTTGCCGGCGATCTGGGGCAGGGACACGTTGACGATCGTCGTGTCGAGCACCTCCATGACCGCAGCGGTGATGAGCCCGACCAAGATCCACCAGCGCCACGGGTTCAGCGGCTCGCCGTCCGCGCCGACTTTGCTCACGAGGTTTCCACGGTGGCGACGACGGAAAGCCCGACCCGCAAGCGGTCGGACATGTCGGACTTCTCTATGGCGATCTTCACCGGCACCCGCTGGACGACCTTGACAAAGTTGCCCGTCGCGTTGTCGGGGGGCAAGAGGGCAAAGGTCGCGCCGGTGGCGGGCGACAGGCTCTCGACATGTCCATGGAGCTTCTTGCCGGGGAGGCCGTCGATCTCAATCTCGACTTTGTCGCCCGGTTTCATCTTGCTGACCTGGGTCTCCTTGAAGTTCGCCGTCACGTAGAAGGCGTCGTCAGGCACCAGGAACATCATTGCCGAACCGACCTGCACGAGGCTCCCCACCTCGACCGAACGCTTGCTGACCCGGCCGTCTACGGGGGCGAGGACCACGGCGTGGGCGAGGTCGATCTCCGCCGCCCGGAGGGCGGCGCGGGCCTGCTCCACTCTCGCGAGGGCCTGTTTCTGGTCGGCGCGCGTCTTGGCCACGCCGATCGTCTGGGCCTGCGACCCCTGGGCTTGCCCTTGGGCGGTGGACTTGTGGGCGACGGCCGTGTCGACCCGGGCCGCTGTCGCTTGGGCCTGGCGGTCGGCGACGTCGACACTGGCGGCCGCCGACGCGGCGGTCTCGGCAGCGATCTTGATCTTGGTCTGGGCCTGGCCGACGAGGGCCTGGTTCTGGTCCAGCTGGGTTTGGGCGGCCTGGACGGCCGATGCCCGTTGCTTGACGGCGGCTTGGGCCGCGACGACCCCGCTGGCGGCGGAGGCGACGGCCTGTGCCGAGGTCGCCTCGGCGGCCCTCGCGTTGTCCAGGTCCATCTTGCTCGTCGCCCCTTGGTCGAAGAGGTTCTTTGTCCGCGTCAGCTGCCGGACCGCCAAATCGTGGGTGGCCTGGGCCGAACGGAGGGCCGACTGGGCCTGGGCGACACCGGCGCGGGCGAGGTCAAGGTCGGCCTGGGCCGAGACGAGCCCTGCCCGGGCGCGGTCGACGGCATGGTGGGCGACGTCGAGGTCAGCCTTGGCCGACTGCACTGCCGATTGCGCGGCCCGGGCATCGGCCTGGGAACTGCGCACGGTGGCCTTGGCCGCGGCGGCGGCTAGCTGAGCGGCCCGTATGTCGGCGTCGGCTTCACCCAAGACGCCGGCACTGGTCGAGACCCCGGCCTGGGACGTTGCTTGCGCATAGTCGACGGAAACACCAGCGGCGGTCGCGTCGGCCTCAGCAGCGGCGAGGTTAGCGTGTGCCTGGTCGACTGCAGCCTGAAGCTTGTCTGTGTCGAGGCGGACAAGAGGTTGCCCCTTCTTGACCACGGCGTTGTCGGCGACCAAGACCTCCGCAACCGTGCCCTGGACGAGTGGAGCGACAAGGACGACGTCCCCGGCCACCTGGGCGTTGTCCGTGGACTCGTGACCACGGGACCACAACCAGTTGTGCACACCGAAAGCAGCCCCGACAAGGACGAGGGCGACGATGACGATCCGGCCGTACGGCCGCTTGGGGCCGGACTCGGGCTCAGGAGGGGTTGGTTCATCAGGCATGGGTTCTTTCGATGGCACGGACAAGGAGGCGGGCAAGCGCTTCCGCTTGCAGATGGACTGTCTCGCGGTCGGGGACCTCTTCAGGTCGGCGGCGGTAGAAGACCAGGCTGTTGGTGGCGAGGACCATCAGCCGTGCGTCGGCCAGCGGGTCGAGACTGTGAAAGACGCCGGCTTCATTGCCTTCCTTGATTTGGCCCTTGATGAACTGGGCCTCACGCTCCAGGAAGGCGGCGATGTTCTCTTGGACCCGGGGGGCCAACTGGTCGAATCCCTCCTCAAAACTCCGCCGGAACCGGGTGAAGAGGTCATATCGCACCATGACCCGGGTGGTCAAGAACGCCACGATACGGTCAGCCGAAGCCCCACGCACGGACTCCATCAAAGCTTGCCAGATCTTTTCCTGCAAGCTAAGCCCCCAGGCCACGCCAAGGTCCGCTTTGCTGGCGAACCGCAGATACACCGTCCCTTTGCCGATACCGGCCTCTTGGGCGATGTCTTCGATCGTCGTCTTCCGATATCCGAACCGTTCAAAGAGGACGGTCGCCGCCGTGAGTAGGCGCTCTTGTTCGCTGTCAAGGACTTGCATGATAATGACTAGATGACCTCATGACTAACTAGGTCAATCGGTCACTTCCCGATACATTTGTACCACTATACGTCTTGGGGCCTAGGCACAAGCGAGTGGGACAGTCTTTCCTACGAAGCGGACTCTCGGATGGCAAAGAGCCGCTTCATCACTGGTTGCAGGTCGATTTGCGCCCCGGCGATGCCAAAACTGTCGTGAATCATTAGGTACAGCTTATAAAGCTCACGGTAGGTCTCGACATTCTTTAGATTTGGCTTATACACTGTGTCTTTGAGCCCGGCCATGGCCCTCTGGGCGGCCAAGGTGTCGGCGTGGGCACCAGCGACGACCGCGCCAAAGATCGCCGAGCCCAACGCACACGTTTGATCAGATTTCGCGACATGGAAGGGTCGGTTGAACACGTCGGCGTAGATCTGCATCGCCAGCGGGCTCTTGTCGGCGATGCCGCCGCAACCGACGACGCTCTCCACCTTCACGCCGTATTCCTCCATGCGGTCGACGATCCGGAGAGCCCCGAACGCCGTGGCTTCGATGCACGCCCGATAGAGGTCAGCCGGCTTCGTATGCAGGGTCAATCCGACGACGAGACCGCTGAGCATGGGGTCGACGAGGATGGTCCGGTTGCCGTTATGCCAGTCGAGGGCAAGGAGGCCGCACTCGCCCGGCTTCAGTCTCAGGGCCTCCTCCGTGAGTTCTTCGTGGGACTTCGAGGTGAACCGCGACACCCAGTTGAAGATGTCGCCCACCGCCGACTGGCCGGCCTCGAGACCGTAGTATCCGGGCAGGATCGAGCCACGCACGATCCCGCACATCCCGGGCACGTCGGCGATCGCCTCGTCCATCGGGTGGACCATGCAGTCACAGGTGCTCGTCCCCATGATCTTGACCAGCACACCGGGCTTCGCCCCGCTCGCCACGGCGCCAAAATGGGCGTCGAGCGCCCCGACGGCCACCGGCGTCCCTGCGGGAATCCCGGTTTGGGCGGCATACTCCGCCGACAACCGGCCGGCCGCCTCGTCACTCGTCGAGACCGAGTTGTAGAGCCGGGAGCGGAAGTCAGCCAGCCGCGGGTCCAGGGTCGCCAAGAAGTCGGCTCCCGGCAACCCGCCCCACTGCTCCTCGAACATCGCCTTGTGGCCCGCCGCACAACGGCTCCGCTTCGTTGCCGACGGGTCCCGCACACCGCACAATTGGGCAGGGATCCAGTCGCATACCTCGGTCCAACTCGCCGCCGCCTCGACCACCTCGGGTGCGACGCGCAGACAGTGGAGCAACTTGCTCCAGTACCACTCGCTCGAATAGGTGCCGCCACACTTGGCCAGGTAGGGTCGGCCCTGGTCGGCCGCCTTCTTCGTGATTTCGGCGGCCTCCTCATGCGACGTGTGGTCTTTCCAAAGCCAAACCTGAGCGTTCAAATTGTCCTGGAAGCCAGGCGACGATCCAAGCGCGGAGTTGTCCGCCGTGACCGGCATGGGCGAAGAACCGGTCGTGTCCACCCCGATCCCCACGACTTGGGACAGGTCCACCGCCTTGCCCACCTCGCGGGCCACCGTGACAAACCCCACCAGGTAGTCGGCCGGGTTCTGCCTGGCCAAGTGGGGGTCCTTGGCGTCGAGCAAGATTCCCGCCTCGCCCGAAGGGTAGTTGAATACGGCCGTCGCCACTTCTTCGCCGCTGTCGACGTCGACGACCAGGGCGCGCACCGAGTTCGTGCCGTAGTCCAGACCAAGGGACAACCTAGCCACGGCGCCCTCCGACGGCGGTCGTCATGTCGGCCAGTCGGCCCTTGTCTCTGATCGTCTCAGCGAAGGCGCGGGAGTGCGGGCAAGTCACGTCCATAACTGTAGACCGTCGGGGGCCACCGCCGCCACAGTGCCCGCGCCGATGCTTGTGGCTAAAATGCCGGTCATGACGACCTTGCTTGCAATGGTGGTGTTGGCTTCGGTGCCCCAGCAGGGCCCTCTCGGAGGCTTGGCCCAGCGGATAGACGGCAGAAGCCGCCGGGTCTCCTCGACAAACCGCGTGGGACCCGACGGTAAGCGCAACCCCTTTGGCAAGCCGGTCGGTGACCTCCTGGAACGGAGCAACGCCGACAACTACCGGGTCCCGCCGGGGGCCACCCATGTCGTCATGGATGAGAAAGGCCCCGGGATCATCACCCACATGTGGTTCACGTTCCTCGGCCCCGGGCCGCAGGACTGGGCGCCACAGGGCTCGGCCGACCACCAGGACATGCTCCTGAGGATCTACTATGACGGCGAGCCTCGGCCCGCCGTCGAAGCCCCCCTGGGGGACTTCTTTGCCAACGCCTTCGGCAAGCGCTCCGAGGTCAAGAGTCTGCCCGTCGTGGTCGAAGACGCCGACTCCTACAACTGCTTCTGGCGGATGCCCTTCCGGAAGTCATGCCGGATCGAGGTCGTCAACCAGGGCACGAAGAACATCAACCTGCTCTACTACAACATTGACTGGATCGAGAAGAAGTCTCTCCCCGCCGACACCCCCTACTTCTATGCCCAGTACCGGCAGGAGTATCCCGTCGAGCACGGCAAAGACTACACCGTGCTCGAGACGACGGGCAAAGGCCACTACGTCGGCACCGTCCTCTCCGTCCGCACCCGGTCCCCAAGCTGGTTTGGCGAAGGGGACGAAAAGATCTACATCGACGGCGAGAAGGACGCCTCCATCTGGGGGACGGGGACAGAAGACTATTTTCTGAGTGCCTGGGGGCTTCAAACCACGTCGACCCCCTACTTCGGGGTGCCGTACTTCGACCATTGGGGCATTGTCGGCGGCCACACGAGTGCCTATCGGTGGCACATCAACGACCCCGTTGTCTTTGAGAAAGGCATCAAGGTCACCTTCGAGCACTTTGGATGGATAAGTCCCGACGAAAACAAGGACAACAAGAGCATGAGCTGGAACGAGCGTGAAGACGACTATTCCAGCGTCGCCTACTGGTACCAGACCGGCAAACCGACCTTCACCGCCCGGGCCCCCTCCGGAGCGGCTCGGAAACTGCCCAGCCTAGAACGGGTCGTCGTCCCTGCCTCGGAAAACAACACCCACGGCCCGGGCGAGGCGACGTCCCAACGCCTTGACGTCCACGAGAGACCCCAACTCCTGTACATGCCCACGCGGGCCGAGGGTGCGTTTGTCGAGATCCCGTTTGAAATCAAGGAGAAAGAGCCCCTTCGCCTCCTCCTCAGCGTCACAAAGTCGTATGACTTCGGCCGGTACCAGGCTTACGTGGACGGCGTGAAGGTGGGCGGCCCGTTCGACCTCTACGACAAGGACATCAAGGCCGACGAGGTCCACCTGCTCGACTTTTGGCCTGAGCCAGGCAAGCACGTCGTCCGCCTCGTTTGTGTCGGCAAAAACAAGTTGTCCGACGGCTTCTACCTGGGGATCGAGTCCGTGCGGCTCCGCGAGCGCCGCCCCCGGGTCAAGCAGATGGGTTGGGACAAAGAGAAGGACTGGAGGAAAGACCCCAAACTCTACGGCTGACGGCTTGTGGCGGGCCGAAAGGCTCGGGGTAAACCTGTCCGATGCGACTTGGGGTGGCTCTTGCCCTTCTTGGTCTGGCGGTGCCGGCGATGACACAGGTGGTCCCCATAAACCAGTACGATTGCCTCCGATGGCGGTGCATCGGCCCCTTCCGCGGTGGACGCACCGTCGGGATGGACGTCGTGTGGTCGAAACCGAACGTCTGGTACATCGGCGTCAACAACGGCGGGGTTTGGAAGACCACCGACTATGGCCACACCTGGACTCCCGTCTTTGACGACCAGCCGACCGGCTCGGTCGGTTGCCTCGCCGTCGCCCAGAGCCGGCCCGACACAGTCTACGTGGGGTGCGGGGAGGGACTGCACCGACCCGACCTCAGCGTCGGCGACGGGGTTTACAAGACCACCGACGGCGGCAAGACCTGGACCAACATGGGTCTGCGGGACGGGCAGCAGATCGGGGGCGTCAGTGTCGACCCGCACGACCCCGACCGCGTCTTTGTCGCCGTCATGGGGCACCCGTATGGGCCGAACAAGGAGCGGGGGGTCTACCGCTCACTGGACGGCGGCAAGTCCTGGAAGCAAGTCCTCTACATCGACCAAGACACCGGCGCGCCCGCGGTCGCGATCGACCCGGCCGACCCGAACGTCGTCTACGCCGACATGTGGGCCAGCCGCGAGGGCCCGTGGGAGAACGGTGAATGGCAGGGCACGACGAGCGGCCTCTACAAGTCCATCGACGGCGGTGACCACTGGACCAAACTTGGCGGCCTTCCCGACGTCGACGACAAGGTCGGGCGGATCGGCTTCACCGTCTGCAAGGCCGACAACCGGCGTGTGTACGCCACGGTGGACTCGCCGACCAAAGGCGGCGTTTACCGCAGCGACGACGCGGGGGCGACCTGGAAGTTTGTCGCCGAGGAGCGGCGGCTGTGGGGACGGGGCGGCGACTTTGCCGAGGTGCGCGTCGACCCGACCAACCCTGACCGCGTCTATGCCGGGAACACCAGCACCTATCGGAGCGACAACGGCGGCAAGGACTGGGTGTGCATCAAGGGCGCGCCAGGCGGGGACGACTACCACACGATCGTCGTCCATCCCACCAACCCCGATCTGATCGGCCTGGCCGCCGACCAGGGGGCGACGATCAGCGTCAACGGCGGCGAGACGTGGAGCAGTTGGTACAACCAACCCACCGCCCAGTTCTATCACGTCAGCACCGACAACCAGTTCCCCTACTGGGTTTACGGCGGTCAGCAAGAGAGCGGCTCCGCCGCCGTCGCCAGCCGGGGCAAAGACGGACAGATCACGTTCCGCGACTGGCACCCGGTGGGAGCGGAAGAGTATGCCTACGTGGCCCCCGACCCCCTGGACCCGAACATTGTCTACGGAGGAAAGGGCACCAAGTTCGACCGCCGGACCGGAAAGGTCGAGGGATTCCGCAACAAATTTGAAGGTGCCCGGTTCATCCGGACGATGCCCGTCATCTTCTCACCCAAGGACCCGCGGATGCTCTTCCAAGCGGCGCAGTTCCTCTACCGCTCGACCAACGGAGCGGAAACGTGGGAAAAGATCTCGCCCGACCTGTCCCGACCGTCGTGGGACGTGCCCAAGTCCTTTGCCGTCGGTGAAGCCGAGGGAAAGACCATGGCTCGGCGCGGCGTCATCTACGCCGTGGCACCGTCACCGCTCGATGTCGGCGTCATTTGGTGCGGCACCGACGACGGCCTGGTCTGGCTGACCCGCGACGGCGGTGCCCACTGGGCCGACGTGACGCCACCGGGGACGACCAGCTGGAGCAAGGTCAGCCAGCTGGACGCGGGCCACTTTGCTGAGGGGACGTGCTATGCCTCGGTCAACCGTCTGAGGTGCGACGACCAGAAGCCGTACGTGTACGTGACCCACGACTTCGGCGCGACGTGGCGGCTGGCCGTCGAGGGCCTGGAGGAGCAGCCGGTCAACGCCGTCCGCGAAGACCCGGTGAGGCCCGGCCTGCTCTACGCGGCGACCGAACGGTCAGTCTGGTTCTCGCGGGACGACGGCCACCACTGGAACCCGTTGCGCCTGAACATGCCCGCGACCAGCGTGCGCGACTTGGTTGTGAAAGACGACGACCTCGTGGTCGGCACCCATGGCCGCGGCTTCTGGATCTGCGACCAGATCGGTCTGCTCCGCCAGCCCGACACCGTCCTGGCCAAGCCCTCCGTCGCGTACCTTGTCGAGTGGAACCTGAACACCGACACCCCGCTTCCGCCCGAAGAACCGGCGGGGAAAAACCCGCCCGACGGGATCTGCATCGACTACGTGTTGCCCCATGACGCGAAGCTGGTGACCCTGGAGGTGTTGGACGCCAGCGGCAAGGCGGTGCGAAAGTTCTCCAGCGAGGACCCCTTGGCTCCGCTCGACCCCAAGTCCCTGACCGTGGACCCACGATGGGCGCGGCCTGCGGCCGGCCTTGGTGTCACCCGGGGGGCCCACCGGTTCGTGTGGGACCTCCGCTTGCCCGGCAGGCGGCCCGGCCTCTCCATGCAGGCGATCTGGCACGACACCCCGACGTCGCGGGGCGCGTTTGTGGCCCCCGGGAGCTACCGGTTGCGCCTGACCGTGGACGGGGCCGCCCACGAGGTGGAGCTGACGGTCAAGCCCGACCCCCGGGGCGGCCAAGGCCACCACCTCAACTGGGCCGACGTCTACAGCGAACCCGAGCCCGAACTGTAAGCGAGGGACATCAGACCGGGGCCCGCTTGTCCAGGACCCATGCCGCCAGGTCGTCCACGTGCCCCGCACTCGGGGCTGGCAACGAGACGGTGCCGCCGCAACACACCTGGCGGGCCCGTGCGGCCAGAATGTTCGCCCAGTCCTCGAACCGGGCTGCCGCCCACTGGGCCGCCTCGCCGGCCCGCGCGGCACGGGCCCGGCATGTCTGGACGGCAAAGGTGAGCATGAGCAAGTCGCTCTGGGCACCGACGACGGTCTGGTGGCCGGGCGTCACCGCCAGTCCGGCGGCGAGGCATTCAAAGACGAAGCCGTCTCCAGCCGGCGGTTCCGCCCGGCCCTCTTTGACCCGGCGCAGGTACCGGGACGAGATGAAGACCCGGTTGATCTCGTTAGTGCCCTCGTAGATCCGGCTGACGCGGGCGTCCCGGTAAATCCGGGCGAGGGGGAACTCCTCGGTGAACCCGTAGCCACCGTAGACCTGTAAGGCTTCGTCCACGATCCGGCTCTCCGCCTCCGTCGCAAGCACCTTGCACACGGAACACTCCACGGAGAACTCCTCGCTCGCCGCCTTGGTGCCCTCGATTGTCCCGTCGCCGGCGGCGAACGCTCCGTCAATGAGGGCCCCCGTGCGCACCAGACACGACTCGGCGGCGAAGTATAAAGCCGCCATGTCGGCGAACTTTTGGCGCACCAGGCCGAACTCGCCGATCCTTTGGCCGAACTGCCGCCGTTCGGTGGCATAGCCACTGGCCTGATAGAGTGCCTCGCGGGCCGGGCCAAGGGACATCGCGCCCAACTTGTACCGGCCGATGTTGAGGGAGTTGAACGCGACCTGGTGGCCCTTCCCCACTTCGTAGAGGAGGTTCTCCAGGGGCACCTCGGCGTTCTCCAGGGTGACCCGGGCCGTTGACGAACCTTTAAGTCCAAGCTTATGTTCTTCACGGCCCACGCTCACACCGGGAAAGCTGCGCTCGACCAGAAACGCGCTGACCTGGTCGCCGTCCACCTTGGCCATGACCAAGAAGAAGTCGGCCCACTGGGCGTTGCTGATCCACATCTTGGTGCCGTTGAGCACCCACTTCGACCCCTTCTGTTCCGCCCGGGTGGTCAGAGACAGGGCGTCACTGCCGCTCTCGGGCTCGCTAAGCGCATAGGCCCCGATCCATTCGCCACTGGCAAGGCGGGGCAAGTACTGCTCCTTTTGGGCGCGGGTGCCAAAGGCGGTGAGACCGAACTGGGCGATCCCGCTGGTGATCCCCACGGTGACGGAGAAACCCGCGTCGAGGGAAAGGCGGTTCAAGATGGAGGCCGCGAGGTTCTTGCCCAGTCCGAGTCCGCCGAACTCCTCGGCGGTGTCGATGCCGCAAAACCCCAGCTCGCCAGCCTGCCGGACCAGCCGGGGCATCAACCCCTCCTCTTGGGCGTCGAGCCGGGCGGCAAGGGGCAAGACTTCTTTGCGGCTGAACTGCTCGGCCGTCTCGATCATCAAGTGCTCGTCACCCGAAAAGTCTTCGGGGATGAAGACCGTCGTGGGCTCGCGAGAAACGAAAGAACATCCTCGTTCTTGGTTGGTCACGCTCATGGGGCCAAGGGCGATTATACGGAAGAGGACCGATATTCCTCACGTCGTACAATGAATGTCATGTGGGTCGCCGCCACGTCCTTGGTCTTTGCCGCCTCCGCCCCGGCCATCCAGGCCCCTGCGCCGCTTGACCGGTCGGGAGAGGGTTACTTGGTCCAGCTTCTCGACCGTTACAGCAAACTACCGCCCTTCTACCTTTGGTTCGACCGCTACTCCCGTGATTCGGGTGAAGGCTTCGACAAAGGCGGGACCGTCCAGCTCTGGTACGGGGGTGGCAAGAAGTTCCGGGTCTCTTCTTGCGGCGCCTTCGGTGACGAAGTGCTCGGCGTCTCCGACGGCCACACCCTGCTCGTCGACTCGATGGACTTGGGCCGCCCGGTCACTTTGGCCGACATGCCGGCCAAGTGGCAAGGCTTGACCGACCAGGTGGCACCCAACCAAGGCGGGAGCCTGGTCCTGTGGCTTCTGGACGGGCCCGGTTCCCTGGACCGGCTCGCGGAAAGAGACAAGCCGATCACCTTGCTCCGCCGAGGCAGCGCGTTCGTCGTGACCTTCACCAACAAGGCCCTCGGCGAAATGCAAGCGGAGATCGTCGACGGTTGGCTCGTGGCCGACCAAATCGTCCAACGGTTTGATTTCGACGGCGAAAAGTTCGAATCCGTCAGCCGAAACGAGTACCGGCCGTTCAACTTTGCGCCCCGATTTGGCCGTGACACCTTTGAGACCAAGGTCGCCCCGGGCCTTATGGTCATCGACGAACGCACGAAGCCCGGCCACAAGACAAAACCGCCCCGGAGCTAAGTGCCGGGGCGGTCGGTGTGCTCAGCTTCCGCTGGGCGGGGTCGGCGGGCCGTCGTCGGTCGGAGCCGGGCCGGGCGACGTCATCATCGCCGACACGTTGTTGTGGACTCCCACGTAGACGACGTCGCGGTAGACCAACGCGATGGCGAGCATCGCCAGCGGCACGGTGAAAAGCAGGCCGACACCGCACGCCACGGCCCCGATGCCTGCCACCAAGGCGGAGACGAAGTAGAACACCGCCGCCATTAGCCACTCACCCTTGAGGGCGTTGAAACTAGCCTTGATGGCGTCCACCGGGCCCATCTCCTTGTCCACCATGAAAAGTGGAGCGATCATGAGCAGTCCGGCGACGACAAAGGTGCCGACAATACATCCGATCAGCCCGATATAGGTGCACAGGGTGTAGAGGAAGCCGAAGGCCATGAACAAATGGGCCTTGGGGAGCACCCGGAAGAAGTGGTTCACCGTCACCGTCTCGCCCCGGAGCAGGGCGATCGTCATGTGGCCGAACCCGCCCATCAAGACACCCATCAGCAGACTGCCCACCAAGCTCGTGACGAGTTGCATCGGCAGTTGGGCCATCAGCAACGCCGTCGGGTCGCTTGTCGATGTCTGCACCGCCATCATCGTGGCCATGAACGGCAACGAGACGACGAGCGTGACGACGTAGTACGCCACGCCGGCGATCAAAGTGGCCAAGACGAACGGTGTCCAGTTCGCTTTCATCAGCTCCCACGCTTCACCGATCGCGCCAAGGTCGACGGCCCCGCGTGGTGTGCCACGCAACGGCCCGCCGTCTCCGCCCATCGGTCCACGCGGATATTCCGCATAAGGTGATCCCATATTTGTCCCTCCAGTAGCTCTAGGACGGTCCACGGGGCCGGTTTGCCTCTGGGCCGCTCCTACGACGCCATCTTAGCGGTCATGCTGTTAAAAGTGCTGGGTTCTGGTGAAAAACTGTTGCCCCAGAGGTCCTTCCGTTAACCTTAGGTTAATATACTGGGCTGACAATCCTCCCAGCCTTGATTGGAGTCCTTGACATGAAGATGAGAAACCTCGTTACCCTCGCATTGGTCGTCGTCGCCGCCGCGTCGCAAGCGACCGTCATCACCCAATGGAACTTTAACTCCCTGTCGGCCGACGGCGACACGACCACCGGCACCACCGACCCTTCCATCGGATCAGGCACGGCGAGCCTCGTCGGTGGGACGACGAGCACCTTTGCCAGCGGCAACGGGAGCTCTGACCCCGCGGCCACCGACGATTCTTCCTGGAACTCGGCCACTTATCCGGAGCAGCAAGTCGGGTCGGGCACGGCCGGTGTGCAGTTCCTTGTGTCCACCGCCGGCATGAAGGACATCACGGTGTCGTTCGACCAGCGGCACAGCAGCACGGCCTCGGCCTGGACCATGCTCCAATACACCACGGACGGGTCCACCTGGACGAACAGCGACAGCTACCAAGTGGCCGACACGAGCTTCCACAATGGAAACACGGTCGACCTGACCGGAGTCACCGCCGCCAACGACAACCCCAACTTTGGCGTCCGCATCGTCTCCATCTTCGTGCCGGGGACGAGCGAGTACGCTCCGACCTCCTCGACTGCCACCTACAGCATCAACGGCACGATCCGTTACGACATGGTGACGGTCAGCGGCACCGAGTCGGTGCCCGAACCGGCGAGCATGGCCGTCCTCGGCCTCGGCGCCCTCGCCTTGGCCCGCCGCAAGAGGAAGTAAGCCTCCACCAAAGGAAAAAGACAAAGGCGGCCCTGCCCAGCAGGGTCGCCTTTTTGTTTGTCCATGGCCGACGGCCAGGGTCACTCGCCGTCTTCGTCGTCGGACTCGTGGTCGTCGCCTTCGTCAGGGTTCATGACCAGCCGGGCCATCGAAGCGATGGTGTCGCCGTCGGCCAAGTTGATCAGTTTCACCCCTTGGGCGATGCGCTTGACCAGCCGGATCTCTTTGACCTTGACGCGGATACCCTTGCCCAAAGTCGTCAGGAGGATCAGCCGGTCGTCGTCCTCGACTACCTCGCCACTCACGATCGGCCCGGTCTTGTCCGTGACGTTCATCGTCAGGATGCCCATGCCCCCACGGGTCTGGACTCGGTACTCCTCAAGCTCGGTGCGTTTGCCGAAGCCATGTTCGCCGACGACCAGCAGGGTCGACCCGGGTCGGACGATGTCGGCGCCGACGAGGACGTCCCCATCACGCAGGCGGATGGCGCGGACACCGCCCGCGGCGCGTCCTCGGCCACGGGCGTCCGTCTCGTTGAAGCGGATGGACATGCCGTTGCGGCTGACAAGCACGATGTCTTCGTTACCCTTGGTGACCAAGACCCACCCGAGCTCGTCGCCGGCCTCGATGTCAAAAGCCCGGAGCCCGTTCGAGCGGATGTTGCTGAACGACTCCAGCGCGGTGCGCTTCACCTCGCCCTGGCGTGTGACCATGGTGAGGTACCCCTCGCCCTTGATGTCCTTGACGCTGACGGTCGCCGTCACCCGCTCGTCACTCTCGATGGCGATATAGTTGATGACCGGCATACCTCGGGCGTACCGGGTGCTCTCGGGGATATCGTAGGCGCGGAGGCGGTAGACCCGGCCCCGGTCGGTGAAGAACAGGATGAAGTGGTGGGTGTTGACCTGGAAGAGGTGGGCAGGTTCGTCGTCCTGCTTCATCACGCTCTTCAGGCCCTTGCCGCCCCGCTTCTGCTGGCGATAGCTGTCCAGGCTGATCCGCTTGATGTAGCCGTCGCGGCTGACGCTGACGATGGCCTCCTCGTCAGGGATCAGGTCTTCCTCGGTGAAGTCGCCGACCTCTCGGCCGATGATCTTGGTCCGTCGCTCGTCGCCATGCTTGTCGCGCATCGTGACGACTTCCTCGCGCATCACCGCGGTCAGGCGGACCGGGTCGGTGAGGATGTCCATGAGGTCCTGCATCTTGCGCAGGGCTTCCTTGTAGTCGGCCTCCAGCTTGCTCTGCTCCAGCTGGGTCAGGCGGCGCAACGGCATATTGAGCACTGCGTTGGCCTGGTAGGGCGACATGTCGAACTGGCGCACCAACTGGACACGGGCGGCGTCGGGGTCGGACGCCTCGCGGATGACCTTGATGATGTCGTCGAGGAACCGCCGGGCGATTTGGAAGCCTTCGAGGCGGTGGACTTCTTCGAGGATGCGGTACAGCTCATACCGCGTGCGGCGCTCAATGACGTCCCGGCGGTGCTTGATGTACTCGTCCAGGACGGTCAGGAGCGGCGAGACGCGGGGCGAGTTGCCGACCAGCGACAGCATGATGCAGCCGAACGTCGTCCTCAACGACGTGTGTTTGAGCAGGTAGTTCAGGGCCCGGTTCGGGTTGACGTCGCGGCGGATGTCGATCTCGATCCGCATACCGCGCTTGTCCGAATAGTCGTTGACCGCGACGATGCCGTCGAACTTTTTCAGCTTGGCGATCTGGGCGATGTTCTGCACCAGGTTCGTCTTGTTGACCTGATACGGCAGTTCGGTGACGACGATGGTGCTCTTCCCCGCGTCGCCGGGCTCGATCATCGTCTTGGCCTGCATCACGACGCTGCCACGGCCGGTCTCGTAAGCCTCGCGGACTCCCTTGGTGCCCATGATCAGGCCAAGGGTCGGAAAGTCGGGGCCGGGCAGGTGGGTCATGACCGCGTCGAGGTCGCACTCCGGGTCGTCGATGCGGTGCAAGATCGCGTTGCAGACTTCGGTGAGGTTGTGCGGCGGCATGGAGGTCGCCATGCCGACGGCGATGCCTTGGCTGCCGTTGCAGAGCAGGTTCGGGAACTTGCCGGGGAAGCACATCGGCTCCATCTGCTCGTTGGTGTATGTCGGCATCCAGTCGACCGTCTCACGGTCGAGGTCTTCCATCAGTTCCATCGCGATGGGGCTTAGGCGACACTCGGTGTACCGTTCCGCGGCGGGCGGGTCGCCGTCGATCGAGCCGAAGTTCCCCTGCGGCTGGATCAGCATGTAGCGCATCGTGAAGCTCTGCCCCAACCGCGCCAGCGTCGGGTAGATGACCTGGTTGCCGTGGGGGTGGAACTCGCCCGAGGTCTTGCCCGTGACCTGGGCGCTCTTTTTGAACGGGCCGTCGGGGGTCTGACCCATCTCCCGCATCGCGTAGAGGATCCGGCGCTGGACCGGCTTCAGCCCGTCCCGGATGTCGGGAAGGGCGCGCGCGATGATGACCGACATCGCGTAGTTGACGTAACTCCGCGACAGTTCTTCTTCGATCGGGACAAGAGAGATTTGGGGGTCTTGTTCGGGCACTGAGACTCCTAGTCGGCAAGTTCAAATTGAGCTTGCACGGCCCCATATTTTACCCGGAACGGGTGGGCCCGGGCCGGGAAGTCTCCGGCCCGGGATCGCTCAGCACACAGGTTCGAAGCGCCCGGGCCAGACTAAACGGGTCTCCAGGTTGGAGACCTGGGCCGCCGGAGGGGTCTCACCCTTCAGCACCTCGATGGCCCGGGCGAGTTGGTTGTCCTTGGCGGGGTCGCCAAGGACGGTGTCGGGCGTCACATTGAGCTCGACCGGCACGTCGGGGACAAGGCCGCCCTTCACGTATGTCCCGTCGTCGTCGACCTTGCGCGAGTAGTCCTCGCCACTCGGAACGTAGTACTTGGCGATCGTCACCTTCAGACTGGCCATGTCCTGCGGGATGGTGTGCACCGTTTGGACGGACATTTTCCCGTAGGTGTGCTCGCCGACCAGTTTCGCCTTGGCGAAGTACCGGATGTCACTCGCGAAAATCTCGCTCGCGCTCGCCGACTCCTCGTTGACCAAGACGACGATGGGGCCCTTCACCGGCCAGACCGAGCCAGGCGGGGTCTTCTCCTCGACGACCTTGCCGCCACGGACCTTCATCGTGACGACCTGCTTGGCGTCGATAAACCTGCCCAGCATCGCGCTCGCCGTGGTCAAGAGGCCGCCCGGGTTGCTGCGGAGGTCGATGACCAAGCCCTTGGTGTCCTTGTTCATCAACTCCTGCAGGGCGTCGTCGAACTGGCCCGGGGTGTTCTCGGCAAAGGTCGTCACGGAGATGTAGCCGATGTTGCCCGGGAGCACCTTGGCCTCGGCGGTCGGGATGAACACCTGGGCGCGCGTCGCGACCAGCTTCAGCAGGCCCGCCGTCCCAGGGCGTTGGACGGTGAGTTTGACCTGGGTGCCCGCCTCGCCCTTCACGTTCTTGACGATCTTGTCGACTTCCCAGCCGGCCACCACCTGGTCGTTGACGCCGACGATGACGTCGTTGGCCTTCAGCCCCGCACGGTCGGCCGGGCTGTTCCGGAAGACAACGGCGACCTTGGCCCCTTGCGGGTCCTCCCCCAGCCTCGCGCCGATGCCGACGAAGTCACCATGGGTCTCCATGTTGAAGCGGTCGGCGGTCACCGGCTCCAAGAACGCGGTGTGGGGGTCACCCAGGCTCGCGACGGCCCCTTGCATGGCCGCGTAACGCAGGTTGGTCGGGTCGACCTTGCGCCAATACTTACGCTGGATCAGGTCAAAGTTTTGCTGGAAGATCTCCGTCGGCGTGGGCTTGCCGCCGCTCGCGGCAAGAGCGGCCAGGGCCGTCCCGCTGGGAGCGCGGCCCGCGCTCACGTCACGCAGGAAGAATCCAAGACCAAACCCGCCGGCGCACCCCAACAGGACGACGGGCACCTTCCACCACTTCACTTGGCCACCTCCTTGCCGATCGGCCTGAACTTACCGACCGCCAGCGTGTAGCCACTGCCTCCGGGGAGGGCGTGCTCTTCGATCCACTCCATGTCGGGGTACGTCTCGCCTGTCAACGTCGCGTAGCCTGCGGCGGCGAGGGACTGGGCGAAGACGGCGGCGGCACCGGCAGTCGAACTGTCCACGACCAACTCGACATGGGCGGCCTTGATGCCGGGGCCACGGGAGACCACGTCGGTGGTGCGGGCGTCGTCTGTAGCGATGACCCCGACCTTTTGCGCGGGCAACAAGACGTCGAGGCATTTCTGCATCACGGCGAAGTCACCTTGGGTGGACTGCCGCAAGTCCAGGGTCACAGGCCTGGACCAGTCCAACTTCGCCAGGGCCTGGGCGGCACCCTCGACAAAGCGGAGCTTGGTCGGCCCCTGCGGGGTCGCTTCTACGGCGGGGATGGTGTAACGCTTCTTGTCGATTTTGACCTTGACTTCTTTCCCCTCCCGGTCCAGGGTCAAGTCCACGCTGCCCGTGTCGCCCAGGGTCAGCTGGTCGCGCACTTTGACCGGCGGGATGTTGGCCTTGATCCGGGCCTCGATCACCTTGCGCATCGCCTCAAGGACTTCGGGCTTCTCCTTCTTTTCGTTGACCAGCTTTTGCGTCTCGCGGATCTGCTTGATGTCTTGGGCGGTCACGACGAACTTGTCGCCGACACCGCGGACCTCGTCGCCGACCTTGACGCCGGCCGCCTCGGCCGGGCCACCGGGCAACACCGCCGCGACCATGACTTTGGGAAGCAACAAGAGGGTGTCGTAGCCCTTGGCCCCGCTCTGCGCCTTTTGGATCGTCTCTTGGTCGAACACGTAGCGGATCTCGATTCCCACGCCCTCGACTTCTCCCTGCCGGACATGGTGGTACTGGGTGTATGCCGCCGGGGTCATGAACATCGAGTCCGGGTCAAGCAGGCTGTTCACCATGCCCTTCACCGCCCCGACCGCCATCTTGTCGTCCACGTCGAACGGGTCGACGTATTCGCGGTGAAGCAGGTCGGTCACCAGGTAGAAATACTCGCCTTCGGTCAGCGGCTCCTGGTTGGTCAGGCTGGCGCGGAGCCCAGGTCTGCTGATGACGCGCGACAGAGAGTCGGACGCGACGCTGCGCCCCATGTCGACGCGAGTCCGGGCGTTATGGCCCAAGGCGACGCTCCCGACCACGGCCAGGACCCCGCAGGCCGACATCAGGATCCGAAAAGTCTTGTTCATATGGCGATGCTTCCGACTAGTGTATCAACAAACACGCTCGGCGTCCAGTTTCCCGACCCTCTTCACATGTCGGTCTCCCGGGTCTTCCGGGCTTTCTAGGAATCTTGCCGTGATTTGCTTGGCCTCGTCCGGCGACAGGATCCTCGAGCCCAGGCAGAGCACGTTCGCATGGTTGTGCCCCCGGGCCAACTCGGCCATCGTCGTGCTGGTGCACTCGGCGGCGCGGACCCCGGGATAGCGGTTGGCCCGGATGCTCACGCCGATACCCGTGCCGCAGACCAGCACGCCGAGGTCGGCCTGCCCACCCAGGATATGACAGGCGACGAGGTCAGAGGCGTCCGGATAGTCGTACCGCTCGGTGCTCGTCGCGCCCAGTTGCACGACTTCGTGGCCAAGGCCGCGCAACCAATCGGCGAGCGACGAGGCGAGGTCGAAGCCTGCGTGGTCGGCACCGACAGCTAGTTTCATGTCACTTGTTCCTACGCGGAAATCAGCCGCCGACACCACGGGCCGCGTGGGCGACCGCGTAGTCCGGGCTTGCCTTGAGCTTGGCCAAGACGTCGGCCGGAAGGCTGAGCTTCCCTGCCGCCGCCGCGTGGGCCAGGGCGAGTTGGACCAGGGGGTCGGGGTCTGCCATCAGGTTTTGAACCTCCGGGATAGTGATCGCCTTCTCTTGGGTCTTCAGCGCCTCGACCGCCGCAGAGCGGATCTCCGGCCTCGGGTCCACGACCGCTTGCAGGAGGGCGGGACGGTACTCAGGCTTGGGCGACCCGGCCATCGCGTCCAGGACGGCCAGGGCGACGGCCAACGACTCGTTCCGGACCGAAGCGAAGGCTTCGCGGCGGACCGCTTCGACCTTTGAGTCGATCAGTTTGATGAAGCTCTTCGTGCGGACTTCCTCGCTGGGGTCGTTCACCGCCCCGTAGAGCAGCCGCTTGGCGCTCAGTTCGTCGTCGGCGTCCGCGGCCTCGACGACGGCGGCTCTGACGCGTGGGTCCTCGTCTTGGAGCATGGTGATGATCTGGACCGCCTTGTTGGGCATGTCGATCTTCACCATCGCGCGCAAACCGGCGAGACGACCCATCCACGAGCGTGAGACGACCAACGACTGGATGTCTTTGAGCGTCAGCTTGGTGACGTCGTCGCCAATAGCTTCCATGGCGAGGCGCCGGTTGATCTCAAACGGGCCAAAGTCGAGGACGGTCTTGAGCCCGGTGAACGCCTCGTCGGTACCTTGCGCTTTGAGGGCACGGCAGGAGGCATAGACCACCGCGGCGTCGGCACCCTCCGCCTGCGCGATCAAGGTCGTGACCAAGGTGGGCACCTTGACTTGGGCGCAGAACCAGGCTGCTTGCGCGGCCAAGACGACATCGGGCCCGTTCAAGTCGGCGGTCAGCCGCTTCAGGTCGTCGGCCCCCAGGTCCGTTTTGCCCCTCAAGTCGGCATAAGGGTCGGTCACGGGCTTGGGCCTCACTGCTTTGGCCGGGTCGCTGACGATCTTCAGGTCGGCAATTTCAACGCTGGTCTCGGCTTGGTCCAGACGCTGGGCGTCGGCGAGGAGGAAACTGACTTGAGAGGCGACGGAGCCGGACTTGGTGACAGGTAGCGAAACCGTCTCCCACGAACCGTCGAACGCCATCTGGGCGACGACCACGCCCCGGCCCAACCCGGACCGGGCGTCGGCCAAAGTCCATGACTCTTGACCCAAGGTGACCGTCCAAGGCTCCCTAGACCTTGACCTGAACCGGAAGGTCAAGCTAGAGCCCGGCTCCAAGGACGCGCCCTGGCCCTCGACCGGTAGGGTGGCCATGGCTCGGTTGTAGGCCGCCTTCGGCAGGTCGATGCGGTACCGCTTCCCCTCGGCGTCGTCAAGGCTTTCAACCTTCAGTTCACCCGCACCTGCCGGTGTGCCGGCAGAGCCTGCCGGCGCCGACACTTGGCCGGGGTCAGGCAACCCAAGTTGGGCGGCCAGGCCCTTCGGTTTGGCCGGGTCGTACAAGAAGACGGTCTGGCCCTTGGTGGTGACAGGCTTGGCCGATTGCCCGGTTTGGCCCTGCACCCAAGCCACCAGACTGGGTGCGACCGCCAAGGCAGGCTGGCCGTCGAACGTCGTCTCCGTGACCCCGCCGCTAGCGGTGGCGAGGTACGGGGCCGTCTCGGGCTGCTCGACCGCGCCGCGAAGGATTCCCTGCACACGACCGTCCGGCGTGCCACCCAGGCTCACGAGCAGGGCGGCGCCAAAGGGAAGGTACCGGCCTCCTGTCGTCGCCCGGTACGGGACGACCCCGCAGGGGCGCGAACCATGGACGAGGGTGCCGACCTCGCCAAGTCCGGGGTGGATGACGATCGAGCAGGCGTAAGGCCCCCAATAGCTCCCGTCGTCAGTGGCGAACGGGCTACGGTTCATCACCGGCCCCAAACCGGTGCTGTTGGTCAGGTCGTCGAGGTCGGTGATCTTGCCACCACGTTCGACCTGGATTGTCGTCGAGGGGTCTGTCGTGACGGAGTATTCGACCTGGACCGTCCCGTTACCCGCGACCTCAAGCAGCGCCTTCAGCTGGGCCAGCCCGCCGTCGATCTCGGCGAGCTCGCGGGAGGTGAACCCGACCCGCTCCGCGCGGACCTGGGCGCCTTCGTACAGGCAAAGCGCCGACGTGGCGAGGACCACTTTGATGTGAAGCTTGCGCGCGGCGGCGAGGTTGAGGGTAGGCCAGGCCGACAGTTCCGACCAGCCTCCTGCGACGCGGTAAGGCTCGCTGAGGCTGCTTGGCGACAGCCACGCCGTCTTGCGCCCGTCGGGTAGGGCCACCGTCTTGCTCGACTCATAGATGCCGGCGGTCGTCGGCGCGACGAGGGGGACCTGGTGCCCTCCGACGTCGACTTGTCCGAGGACGTTCCCCGCCGTCTGGGCCGAGGCGGACACCACGGCCGACAACGCGAGCCAAGCGCAAGCAAACTTCACGGTAATCCTACAGACGGCGGACATCACTCAAAAACACGGACGTCCAGGTCGGAGGCCGCGTGACCGTCGCCGCGCGTGTACCGAAGGGCCTCTCGGGCCCCGAGCGCGTCAAGGTCGGCAGGCATCCGCTTGATCAAGTCGAGGACGACGCCGCGGATCTTCTCGCTGTTGCTCTTGAAGACCTCAAGCACGTCATGGGCGGTCACTGCCGACGTGTCGGCGACGACACCGCTGTCGAAGTCGGTCACCAGGGAGATGTTGACCACGCTCATCCCCAACTCCCGGCACAGGTACGCCTCCGGATACTGGGTCATGTTGATGATCTGCCAGCCGTTGTTGGTGAACCAGGTGCTCTCCGCCTTGGTGCTGAACCGGGGGCCCTGGATGACGACGACGGTGCCGCCGTCGTGGGCGACGATCCCGTGCTCTGTGATGACCTCGACGGCCAGCTTGCGAAGGACGGGGTCGTAGGTCTCGGCCGGGGAGACATGGGTGACGATGGGTCCGTCGAAGAACGTGTCGTCGCGGCCCTTGGTGCGGTCGACGAATTGGTCGGCGACGAGAAAACTTCCCGGCTCAATGTGCCTCTGGAGCGACCCCACCGCGCAAGGGGAGATGACGGCCTTGACCCCCAGCTTGTGGAACGCCCAGACATTGGCACGGTACGGCACCCGGTGGGGCGGCAGGGTGTGGTCTCGGCCGTGCCGGGGGAGGAAGGCGACCTTGCGCCCGCCGACTTCGGCGAGCATGATCCGGTCGCTCGGGGGCCCGTACGGGGTGTCGACCTTGATCTCCTGCACGTTTTCGAGGAGGCTGTAGAAGCCGGAACCCCCGAAGACGCCGATCTCGGCGGCGCTCACTTCGACTCACCCGCCTTTTGGATCTCCGCGCCCATGGCGGCGATCAGCTTGTCCACCCGCGACCCCGCCCGTAGCAAGATGTCGGCCTTGACCGGGAGGACTTCCCGGTTCTTCACGGCCCGCAGGTTGGCCAACCTTGGGTCCTTACTGATTGTGGCGTAACTGTCGTCAGGGCAAAAAATGATGTCGGGGTCGGCGGCGATGACCTCCTCGATGTTGACGGGCATAAACCGGTCGCCCTTGGGGCCGATGAGATTGCCGCCCGAATTGCGTACGAAATCGGCCAGGATGGACTCCGTGCCGGTGGCGGTCAGGTCACCACCACCACCGCCCATCAGCACCATGACCTTGATGTCCTTCCCTGCCACCGGGCCCTTGGCGTTGGCCACGGCGGCATAAACCTTGTCCATGTACTCGCTGGCGTTGGTCTCGCCCCCGACCATGACGCCGAGTTGGCGTAAGTAGGCCTCGTACTCGTCCAGGTTGTGGACGCTGAACGGCAGCATTTCGGCCCCCAACTCCTTGATCTTCGCCACTTCGGCGTCGGAATAGAGCGACGTGTCGTACAGGATGAGGTCAGGCTTGATCCCGGCGAGCATCTCGTAGTCGATCTTGGTCTGATGCACGACGACCGGCACTTTGGCGGCCTGGTTCGGGAACGTGTCGGCGTCCGTGCGGCCCACCACCGGCGCCCCGTAGTTGGTGATGAAGACCAACTCCGTCGTGTTGGGGCTCAGGCTGACCACCCGCTTTTTAATCTCGGCCGCAGTACGTGGCGTGCCGCCGAACGGGGCGTCATGCTTGCAGCCCCCGAGGGCCACGGCCGTCAGCACGGCCAGGGCGGGCACGATGAAACGCATAGAGGTCATTTTGCCCGGTCCCACCGTGCCGCCGACAGGACGCAGAGCTACTTCTTGGGAGCGGCCACCGGTGGCGTGGACGGGCCGCCGACGATCCGCCCCATATCGACCGAAAGGACGGTCAGGGCCAAGAGAAAGATCAGCAGCGTCCCCACGTTGGTCACCAGACTCTGGAGGGCGGGGCTGATGCGTTTGCCCCCCCGGAACATCTCGATGAACGCGACCGCCATTTGACCGCCGTCCAAGGGCACGATGGGCAAGAGGTTCATCATGCCGAGCGAAATGCTCAAGAGGCCCGCCAGCTTCACGACCGGCCAAAAGCCGCTCTGTGCGGCCGACGTGGTGACTGCCGCGACGGTGCCGATGCCGCCGACATTGTCCTTGAACTCATTGACAGTGCGGAGCTTGAGCATCCCCACCACCGCCTCGACCGGGGCCGCCGCCGCGGTGACGAGCGCTTCCCCAGCATGGACAGGGACGTAAGTCGGACGGAACACGACACCGATGCGTGCCACGTGCCGATGGTCGACGATCTTGCCCTCGCTGTCGGGGATGTCCTCGGCCTGGGGCGACACCATGGGGACCACGGTGATATCGAGCGACCGAGAGCCGCGTTCGACGGTGACCCTCACCGGCTGCCCGACGAGTTTGCCGCCTTGCTCCTCATAAGAGTATCGGATCGCCTCCATCGCCTGTTTGGCCTCGTCCACCGGCTTCCCGTTGACGGCGACGAAGACGTCGCCGGGCTTGATGCCGGCCTTGTCAGCCGGCGAACCATGTTGCACTGCGTCGGTGACACGGCTGGCCGGCCCGGGCTTGCCCTGCCCGACCAAGCCGACCCAGATCAAGAACACGCCCAGCAACAAGCTGAACGCCGGGCCGGCGGCAAAGACGACGAACCGCGCGAACGGCCCCTTGCTGAACTGCCCCCCGGGAATGTCCACCTCGCTGCCGTCGTCGCGCGGATGGGCCCCGTGGATCTTGACAAACCCCCCGAGAGGCAGGATGTTCAGGGCCAGCTCAGCGCCGTTCTTGAGGGTCTTCGACCATACCGGTCGGAACCGCACCGGAACCATGCCGTCGCCAACCGACACCGCGCCATGGCCCATCGCCTCGTCCTGCGCAGGGTCGCCAGTCGGGTCTTGGGTCCGCAGGAACGTCGGCGCCCAATAGGTGGACATCACACCGCACCATGCGCCCAAGGCGGCGGCGGCCAAGACGGTCAGCAACCAACTCTTGGCCGCGTCTGGCCCCGTCGTCGGCATCGAACCACGGGAGAACATGACCACAGCGAAGCCGAGGACGCCCGCTCCGATCGCGACGCGACGGACACCGCCCCCCGGCCCCATGTGGTAGAGAAACTCAAGGCGCCGGGCGACCCAGACCGGCACGACCAACCCCACGACAGCCAGTCCGGCGACGGTCAGCGAGACATTAGACAAAAACGAGCCGACGACCGCCACGGCGAGCCCGGCGGCGCCGACGGCCCAGACCGCCCGGGCGGGGCGGAGCGGCCACGGAAGGTGGCCGGTGAGGTCGGTCTGGCGCAGTCCACCGAGGAACACGGCGAAGGCGTCGACCTTCATCCCGTACATACGGGCCGCCAAATAGTGGCCCAACTCATGGACCGCCACCAAGACGGTGAGGACGAGCACAAACGCCACGCCACCGCGCACCACGTTGACCAACTGCTCGACGGGCGTCATAAGTTAACTATCCTAACCCCAATTCTCGGCTGACGGTTGCACGGGCCCAGGTGTCCACCCGCTCGACGGAGTCGAGGGTGACTTCCTCGGGCTCGTGCTGGTCGAGCACCGACTCGACCACGTCCGCAATCTGGAGGAACCCACACCGCCCGTCCAGGAAGGCGGCGACCGCCGCCTCGTTCGCCGCGTTGAGCGCCGCCGGCGCCGTGCCACCGGTCTCGCCGCTCCGCCTCGCCAGGGCCAGGCATCGGAACGTCTCGACGTCCGGCTCTTCAAAGGTCAGGTTCGGCGTCTTGGTGGGGTCCCACGGCTTGAGCCCGCTGTCCAGCCGGTCGGGATAGACGAGGGCGTACTGGATCGGCAGGCGCATGTCAGGCCATCCCAACTGCCCCAAGGCGCTACCGTCGTTGAAGAAGACGAAGCTATGCACCACGCTCTGGGGATGGACGACGACGTCGACCTGGCTGTATTCAAGATCGAAGAGCCACTTCGCCTCAATGATCTCGAGCCCCTTGTTCATCAGGGTGGCGCTGTCCACCGTGATCTTTCCGCCCATGCTCCACGTCGGATGGGCCAAGGTCTGGCCGCGGGTGACATCCTTCAGTTCCGCCCTCGTCATGCCCCGGAACGGGCCTCCGCTTGCCGTAAGCACGACCTTCTGGACATGGCTCCGGTCGCATCCTTGCAGGCATTGGAACACGGCGCTGTGCTCGCTGTCGATCGGCGTCAGGAGGGTCTTGTGACGCTTGAGGAGCGGACCGAAGAGCTCGCCGGCGGCCACGAGCACCTCCTTGCTGGCAAGGGCGACCTGCTTGCCGGACTCCACGGCGGCGAGGGTCGGCCGCAGGCCGATGACACCGGCCACGGCGACGACGACGAGGTCGGCCTCCGGCAGGGCGGCGAGGTCGGTCAGGGCGTCAAGACCGTCACGCCCCATCAGGACGGCGTGCTCGACACCGAACTCGGCGGCCTGGGCGGCCAGGGCGTCCTCCGAGGACCGGGCGGCGAGACCCACGACCTCCAGCCGGTCAGGCAGGCGGCGGCAGACGTCCAAAGTCTGCCGCCCGATGCTGCCCGTCGAGCCCAAGATGACGACGCGCTTGCGCGGACCCATCAGCCGTTCGCCGAGCGGAGGACCTTGGGTCGGTTCGCGTCATTGCCCAAGCGATAGCCCAGACCATAGACCGTCCGCGCGACCTTGGCCATCTTCTCAAAGTCGATCTTGCTGACTTCGTCGCCCGGCCGGTGGTAGTCCACGTGCACGCCGTCGAACCAAAAGATGATGGGGATGCCCTTCACCGCGTAGTTGTAGTGGTCACTGCGGGTGAAGATCGACTCGGGGTCGTTCGGCTCGTCGTAGTGGTAGTTGTACTTCAGCTTGTAGAGGTCGTTGTTGGCGGCGACGCTGGCATTGTACAAATCGTCGCTCATACGCTTGCTCCCCACGACGTAGATCTCGTCGGGGCCGGTAAGCATCCGGTCCTCGGGGTCCGTGTCACCCGGAGCCTTGCTCCGACCGATCATGTCGATGTTCAACTGGGCCACGACCTTTTCGAGGGGCACGGTCGGGTTGTTGGTGAAGTACTGGCTGCCCCACAGGCCCTTCTCTTCGCCGCAATGCCAGACAAAGAGCATGGAACGCTTCGGTTTGGGGCCGACGGCAAAGGCGTGGGCGATCTCAAGGATCGAGACCGTGCCCGAGCCGTCGTCGTCGGCTCCGTTGTTAATGCGGTCCACCCCGTTGTTGCTGATGCCGATGTGGTCCATGTGCGCGCCAAACGCGACATATTCCTTGCTGAGGACAGGGTCCGTCCCCGGGATGACCGCCACGACGTTCTGGGTGTGCAGGGCGGGCGGGTTCATGACGACGTCGGCGTCGGCCTCGGCAGTGAGTTCGAACGGCCCGGGTTGCGGCGTGCTGGAGGCGACCAGCTTCGCGCCGTCGTCGCCGAGCACCTTGCTCATGGACTCCGGCTTGACCACCACGGTCGGGACTCCGCCAGACCGGGCCTGCATCGAGGCCCGCGACGGGGTCTTCCCAATCATTCGGTCCCATGAGACCAGGTCGACGTCGCTGGCGACGCGGACGACGCCGGTGGCGCCGAGTTTGGTCACCGCGTCATCCGGGGACAGGTAGTCGACGCCCGACTTGCCGTTGCGCATCAACTGGCGGAAGCCGCGGGGGTTGCCCCCCGCCACGACGATCACCTTCCCTTTGACGTCCATGCCCTTGTAGGGGTCGATGTTCTCGGACTTGATCATCCATCCCTGACCGACAAAGACCATCTTGCCGTGGAACTTGCCGGTGGCACCGGTGGCGACAAAGTCGTCGCCAAACTTCAGGTCGTGCCCGGCGATTTTGCAGGTCGTCCGGGTTGCGTCCGCCACGGCCGCCCCCAGGGCGATGTGCTGGAAGTACGTGCCGTTGTCTCCGGCCGGTTTGACCCCCCACAGCTTCAATTGGGTGCTGATGTAGAGCGCGGTGATGTCGAGTCCCCGAGACGGTGTGTCGCGCCCCTCCATCAGGTCGTCGGCGACGAGTTCGAGGTGGGCACGGAGGCGGGACGGGGTGATGGCGGTCGGTTCGCCATAGAGGCCGTCAAGACCAGCGACGGCCGGGCATGAGGCGACGACAGCGACGGCGAGGAGTGCGACGGGTGCGCGGTGGACCATGGCTTCAGGGAACTATACATGTGCGAGGCCCCGCTCCTCGCGGTTTTGTGGTGAAATGAGATTCGCCCTGGCAAGAGCAGCCCGACATGGACCCGAACAAGACTCAGATGGGGTCGGCGCCGGTCGCCGACCCGAACCGGACCCAAATGGGTTCCGTCCTTGACCCCAACCGCACGATCATGGGGGTTGGGCCCAGCATCAACGCCACCCAAACGATCAAGCCGGTCCAGTGCCCGGTCTGCAAGTCGTTCAATCCGCCTGGGACGGCCTGGTGCGTCGACTGCGGGTTGATCTTCGAACTGGCCCTTGACGGCGACGCCTTCGGCGCGCCCGCCGTCCAACTGCCCGTCCTCGTCGATGCCAACGGCCGCGAACACGTCCTGCGGCCGGGGGACAACGTCGTCGGCCGACAGGGTGACGTCTTGGTCGAGGACACCCGCGTCAGCCGTCAGCACGCCCGGGTGACCCTGGACGGGCCGGTTGTCACGGTCGAAGACCTCGGCAGCACCAACGGCACGTCGGTCGGTGGCACGCGCCTCGGCCCCGGAGAAAAGAAGACCCTGGGCAACGGGGACAAGGTGAGCCTGGGCGGCTTTGAACTGACCGTCAGCATGCCGGGCGAGACGAACAAGACCCTCGCCGCTATGGGCGGCAAGACCAGCGCGATGCAGGCCGCCCCCACCACAAACACGGCGGTGGTCTGGCTAGTCCTGCCTGACAGCGAAATTCCCCTGGGGTTGGGGACCCACGTCTTCGGGCGCAAGAGCGACAACACCGTCGTCATCGCCGACCCTTATGTCAGCGGGAGGCACGGCGAGATCGAAGTCACGGAGTCGGAGGTCTGGCTGACCGACACCGGGTCGACCAACGGCACCCTGCTCAACGGCGCCAAGCTGAACCCCGGCCAAAGAGTCCAACTGACCAAGGACGATGTCGTCAAGCTCGGCGCCGTCGAGGTCCGCGTCCGGTTCAGGTCGTGACGATGGAAGAGATCACCGCCGAGTTCGCCCCCGACCAGTTGGTCGCCCCGGTCGTCCTCCACCACCGCCCCGTCGTCACGGTGGGGGCGAAGTCCGACATGGGCCGCGTACGCGAGAACAACGAGGACAAGCACGAGTTCTTTGTCCCCGAAACGGAACAGGAAGTCGCCGCCAAGGGCCTTGTCTTCGTCGTCTGCGACGGTATGGGCGGGCACGAGGCGGGACAAATCGCCAGCGAAATGGCGACGAAGACCTTCATCGACGTCTATCGCAACCATACGGCGGAGACCGAAGCCGCCCTGCGCGGCGCGGTCGCGGCGGCCAACCGGTTCGTCCACGACGTCGGCCGCTCGGTGCCGTCACGGCGCGGCATGGGTTCCACCCTTTCCGCCCTCGTCCTCCTTCAGGACCAGGGGTACATTGCCCAGGTCGGCGACTCGCGGGTCTACCGGCTCCGAGACGGCGAGACCCAGCAATTGACGGTCGACCACACCTGGGTCGAGGAGACGGTGCGGGCAGGCATGATGGACCGGGCCTCCGCCGAAGCAAGTCCGTACCGCCATATGATCACCCGGGCCATCGGGCCCGAGCCTGACGTCATCCCCGACATCTTCCAGATGACCCTGGTAAGGGGCGACGTCTTCATGCTGTGCTCTGACGGCGTCACCAACCACGTGGGGGACGCCGAGATCCACCAGTTGCTAGCTGACCACGGCCCCAGCGAGGCGGCATGGCGGCTTGTCGGTGCCGCCTTGGTCGGCGGCGGGTCGGACAACGCGACCGTCGTCGTCGTCAGAGTCGACGACGTGGTCGAGGTGTCCTAGTACCCCGCCGACGCGCTGAGCCCGATAGGTTCCATGCCGAGTTCGACGCGCCAAGCGTCGAGCACTTCGGCGGTGCGAGACATGCCGACCCGGGTCACGCCCATGTCGTGGCACTGCTTGAGGGTCGCAAGGTCACGGACTCCGCCGGCCGCCTTCACCTGCACCGGGGCCCGGCAATGCTTGAGCATGAGGGTCAGGTCCTCGACCGTCGCCCCACCCGAGGCGAACCCTGTCGAGGTCTTGGCCCAGTCCGCCCCGACCTCGTTGCAGACATGGCACAACCGCACCTTCTCGTCATCGTCCAGAAGAGCGTTTTCGAAGATGACCTTGACCTTTTGCCGGGCGGCATGGACGAGGTCGACCACGGCCCGGACGTCGTGCTTCACCTCGTCCCACCGGCCGCTCTTGACCAGGTTGACGTTGACGACCATGTCGAGTTCTTCCCCGCCGTCTGCCAGGGCCCTCTGGGCCTCATAAACCTTGACGTCGGTCCTTTGGCCGCCGTGGGGAAACCCGACCGTCGTGCTGGCCTTGACCCCGGTGCCCTCAAGCCGAGAAGCGGCCCGCTCCAGGTAATGGGGCATGATGCAGACGCTGGCGCACCCGTAGGCCACCGCCGTCTCCAAGCCCGACTCCAGTTCGTCCACCGTCAGGGACGGCTGGAGCAACGCGTGGTCGATCATCTTGGCGAGGCTTTCGTACGTACCGGCCACCCTCAACTCCCCTTCAAAGGCAGGACTTCGAACTTGCCTTCCGCCTTGTGTTCACCCAGGGTCAGTTTGACGGTGTAGACGCCGGGCCTGACGTTCATCTGCTGAAGCATCGGCTCCTCGCCCTTGTCCGCCAACTGCAGCCACTTCTCCGGCACCAGGTCCCAGGTGACCCGGTTGTAGCCTGGCGCCCCTGATCCGCTGAGCGACTTCACCGGATTGCCGCCCGCGTCTTCGATGGAGACCTTGATGTCCTCGCCCTGGTACTCGCCGACCCAGTAGTCGATACGGACTCCGGTCGGGGGATTGGCCGCCCGGAACACCTTGTGTGTCCAAAGGCCGGGATAGTCGATGAAGTACTGCGGCCGCGCCGGTGGGGTCTTGAAGAGGTGGAGCGGCGACGCCAGGACCTCGGGGGTGAGTTCGCTGATCCAGGCCGCCCCGTCTAGTATCCAAATGGAGCGCCCGTGGGTGCCCAAGACCAGGTCGGTCTCGCGCGGATGCTGCTGGATGTCGTCCACCGGGACGGTGGGCAGGGCCTTGCCTCGCATGTCGACCCACGACGTACCTCGGTCGAGGCTCAAGTACACCGCCTTCTCGGTCCCCACGTAAAGGACGTCGGGGTTCGACCGGTCCTCCCGGACGCACTTCACGCTCCGGCCCTTGGGTAGGTCACTGGTGATGTCACGCCAAGTCCGGCCGTAGTCGTCGGTGGCCAGCACCAGGGGGTCCATGTTGTCACTGCGGTGCCCGTCGACGCTCACGTAGGCACGGCCTTTGGCGTGGTGACTGGCCTCGATGCGGCTGATGTACAGCCCTCCCACTTGAGCCGGGGTGACGTTGGCCCAAGCCTTGCCGTCGTCAACGGTCACGTGGACCAGGCCGTCGTCGGAACCGGCCCAAAGGACGCCCTTCTCGACCGGCGACTCGGCCAGGCTCACCAAGGTGCAGTGCGCCTCCGCCTTGCTACCTTCGGTGTCCATCTTTGCCGGGTCGTTGGTGGTGAGGTCGGGGCTGATGCAGGCCCACCGCGCTCCGCGTCCGGTGAGCTTGAAGACCTTGTTACCTGCGTGGTAGATGACGCTGCCGTCGTGGGGGCTGATGAAGAACGGCGAGTTCCAGTTGTAGCGGTGACGTGACTCGCCTTCCCTGGCCTCGGGGCTCAGATACCGCTTGTCGCCCGTGGCGATGTTGACCCGGGTGATGTGCCCGCCTTGCCATTCGGCGTACACCACGTCATGGTCTTCGGTGTCGAAAGCGGCATGGAAACCGTCGCCCCAGAACACGTCGTACCAGTCAGCGTTTGAGATGCTGGTCGCGGGGACTTTCTGGCTGTCGTCCTTCGGTTGGAGTTTGTTAGTCGCGCTGGGCCCGACCCACGTGCCGTTGTCCTGGAGGCCGCCGATGATCCGGTATGGCTCCGACATGTCGAGGCCAAGGTTGTAGAACTGTCCCGTCGCCATGGTGTTCAGGAAGTCCCAAGTCGCTCCTTTGTCAAAGCTCTGGTACACGCCGCCGTCGGTGCCGATGACGAGGTGGTCGCTGTCGACCGGGCTCACCAAAATCGCGTGGTGGTCGGCGTGCAAGATGTTGCAGACCCCAGAGCGGAACGTGTCGCCGCCGTCGTCGCTGACCTCGGTCGTCCATCCGAGCATGTAGACGCGGCTGTCGTCCTTGGGGTCGAACTTGACCTTGCTGAAATAGAACGCCCGGGGTGACCGGTGACTCTTCCGCACCCAAGTCGCGCCTCCGTCGTCGCTGCGGAAGACGCCCCCGCCGCGCATCCGGTCGTCGCGGATCGAGTTGGCCCCGTCCTGGGTGCTCTCGACGACAGCGACCAGCTTCTTGGTGTCACCAGCATAGATGTCCAAGCCGATCCGACCGGTCGCTCCGGGCAATCCGCCGGCGAGCTTCTTCCACGTCTTGCCCCCGTCCGTGCTCTTGTAGATCCCGCCCTCCGGACCGCCGCTCCGGAAACTCCACGCCGTTCGTCGGCGGTCGTACATTGCCGCATAGACCGTGTCCGGCTCCTTGGGGTCGAGGATGACGTCGCAACACCCGGTCTGGTCGTTGATCTGGAGCACCGGCGTCCACGTGGCCCCGCCGTCGACGGTCTTGTAGAGGCCCCGGGTCGCATTCGCGCCCCACAGGTGGCCCAGAGCGGCCACGTAACAAACGTCCGGGTCGCGGGGGTCGACGGCCAACCGCGGGATGTCGTGGCTGTCCTCCAGGCCGAGGTGCGTCCACGTCTTGCCGCCGTCGGTGCTCCGGTAGACCCCGTGGCCCCAACTGCTGGAGTTGCGACCGTTGCCTTCGCCCGTGCCGACCCAGACGATCTTGCCCCGACCCTGCTTCTTCCGGTCATCCTTGGCGGTCGCCCTGTCCCAACCCTTCCAATCGACCGGCGCGTCGCAACAGACGACACTGCCGACCGAACTCGTCTCCTCCTTCTCAAAGACGGGTTCAAACGTCGTGCCCATGTTGGTGGTGCGCCAGAGGCCCCCAGACGCATAGGCGACGTAGTAAGTCTTGGTGTCACCGGGCTTGAAGCAGAGGTCGGCGACCCGACCTCCCATGCTGGCCGGGCCGATGCTCCGCCAGGGGAGGCGTTTGAGGTCGTCGGAAGTCAGGCGGCGCGATGGGGTGTCGGGGACTTTGCGCGGCATGCCTGGCAGTATAGCCAGGGCCCGGCCCCTTGTCGGCACGTGGGCGCCCGCCCGTTCAGACGATCTGGTTGTGGCCGATCCGCCCGGCCATACGCCGCCGCAGCGCGGCCTCGCGGTCGGCGCACCAATAGCCGCAGTCAAGCTCTAGGAAGACGCTGGTGTAGGGCACCTGCAGCGTGGACTTGACCATCAACACTTTGAAGGCCCGCGAAGTCTGGTCTAGGCGTGCGAGGATCTCCTCGTGCGGTGCGGTCCGCGTCTCGACCCCCTTCAGCCCGGCGGCGATGGCCCGGCGGCACTCCTCGACCCCCTTGGCGGCCGCCTCCTCGACCAGTTCGAGTTCGGCGTCCAGCCAGGCGACCGGTTTGACTTGGCTGCCTAGGCTCTTGAGGACAAAGGAGAGCACGTCAGGAAGTGACGCCTCGGCGAGCACGACGTCATATCCCGGCGACGACGAGACCGGCATGGCCGCGTCACCGACGACGATCCAGTTGCGGTGCCCGAAGGACTTCCCCGCCTCGGCGACTGTCTCTTGCCAAGTCATGGGGGCTATTGTGCCCTACCGGCCCGGCGGCCGTCCTCAGACCGAAGCGCCCGGGACACGCATGACAAGCACGTTGTGCTCGGTATGGGCGACCTCGTTGAACGAGACACTGCCGAGCAACGCCCGCTCGATAAAGCTGTGGCCTGCCGCGCCGACCACGAGAAGGTCACCGGGCCCCATCGCCTCGCGCACCGCTTGGCTGAGCTGGTGGTCGACGAGGCTGGAGGTGACCGGGCAGCCCAGGTCGCTGAACAAACCTTTGAAGTCCTCTATCTCCTGTCGCGCGTCCAAGTCGGCGTCGGTGAGGGCGTGAAGGAGGTGCACTTCACCGACTCCGGTGGGCCCCCAACTGACAAACTGCCGGGCGCAGGCCGCGTTGTAGGCCGACAGGTCGGTCGCCCACACGACGCGCAAGGGCCCGGGTTTGATGTCGCCCTTCCCCACGAGGACGCTGGTCGGGCAATGGACGGCCAAGTAGCGCGTGACACTACCGAGGAACAGGTTGGCCAAGAACCCCTTCTTCTCCGCCCCAAGGACGACCAGGGAGATCTCCTTCTCGTCAGCGTACTGGGCCAACTCCGTGCCGGGGTCGCCCAAGAGGACGACCTTTTCCCGCACCGCCATGCTCGCGCCGAGCTTGGCGGCCGCCTCGTCGTTGTGGTGCTCGGCGTCCTGGACAAAAGAACTTGTCAAGTCGTACAGGGGGTGCCCGGGCGTGAGTCCGGGAAGACCTTCGGAGACGGCTGGCTCGACGACATGGACCAGCGTGGTCTGCAGGTCGACCGGGGCGAGTCGGGTGACAATGGCGGCACCCCGCTCATACAACCCGCGAAAATCGACGCCCACCGCGCATTTCATAGTGGTTTGAGCATACATGGTGGTCAAGAAACCACTTGGGGCGAACCCTGCACGGGAAGCCGGACGTCGTCATTATGTATACTCAGGGGCGGACGTGTCGTGCGTCCTGCTGGAGTCGGGAATATGTTGAAACCGATAGCTTATCGCTTGATTACTTTTGCGGGGGTGGCCGCGCTCGCGGCGTCAGCTCTCGCCCAATCTCAATTTGGTCAGTTCGGCAGCCACGTCAAGTCAGCCCTGAACGGCAATCAGTCCGCCCGGAGCCAGAGGGCCAGGGACATGATGTATCCGCCCAACGCCATGGCGACCCCGAAGGCCGTGCGCACTCTTCTCGTCGGGATCAAGCCCGGCACGCCGATCAGCGCGTTCACCAACGCTCTGCCGCAAGGCGCGGCGGTCCTCCGCGAGATCCCGCGGTTGAACTTGGTCTCGATCATCTTCTCTAGCGAAGCCGCCGCCAAAGGAGCCATGGCCAAGGTGAAGGCCATGCCGATGGTGCGCTACGTCCAGCGCGACGGCGTCCAAAAAATCGACGCCTTCCCCAACGACCCGATGTACAAGAGCCAGTGGTCGCACCGCCGCACCGCCGCGACGTTGGCCTGGGGCATCACGACGGGCGCTTCGACCACGATCGCGGTCGTCGACACCGGCATTGACTTGGCCCACCCCGAGTTTGCCGGCCGCATCGTCAACCCGATGAGCTTCACCACCCCGACCGTTGCCGACGTCCAGGGTCACGGCACACACACCTCGGGCATCGCCGCGGCCGCAGGCAACAACGGCATCGGCGTCGCGGGCGTCTCGTGGCGCAGCAACATCATGCCGGTCAAGGGCCTCTATGACGACGGAACCGGTTCGGACAGCGACCTGCTCGCCGCCCTGACCGCGGCCGCCGACGCCGGCGCGGACGTCATCTCCTACAGCATCGGTGGCTACGCCGACGGCGCCTCGGACTTCCCCCAAGCATGGATCGACTGCGTCGACTACATGCACAGCAAGGGTTGCGTCTTTGTCGGTTCGGCCGGCAACAACTCGATCAACGTCGATACGGTCCGCGAAGTCTACGGAGTCTGGCGGATCCCCGGCAGCTACTCGGAAGTCTTTGACGTCGCCTCCTCGAACAGCCGCAACCAGCGGTCGGGCTTCAGCAACTACGGCCTGATGGTCGATGTCACCGCACCGGGCGAGGACATCTTGTCCACGCTGCCCGACGGCTACGGCATCGAGTCCGGCACGTCGATGGCCTGCCCCTATGTGTCGGGCGTCTCCGCCCTGATCAAGTCGGTCGGCGGCCTGACGATGCCGCCTGCGGACGTCCAGACCGCGATCACGAGCACGGCCAGCGCCCTGCCCACCGGTTGTGCCCACGGTCTGCTCAACGCCTACCTCGCCGTCAACGCGGTGAGGATCACCGACTTCGACCTGACACCGAGCAGCGTCAACATCGTTTACGGTTCGCTCCACTCGGGTTCGGCGTCGGACCTGGACACCATCGACGACGTCGCCTTCAGTGTGCAGGCGACGAACATCCCGAACTACGGGCCGACGATCATGTACGACTCCACCTACAACATCGGTGACACGTCGAACATCTACTCGATCACCTTCCAGCACATCGCGAAGGCCGACCAGTACACGAACTGCACGATCAACCTGTGGGACCCCGTGAAGCTCAAATGGGTGACCTTCTCGTCCAAGCTCCTTGGCACCACGACGTCCACCATGTCGTTCCACATGTACGCGACGGACATCGCCAAGTACGTGGACAGCTTTGGTGTCCTGAAGGCGCGGTTCACGGGCGTCACCCGGCTCCGCCGCTTCGGCGGGCCACCGGCAGGTCTGCCGATCGTCGACGCCGACGCCCAGGGCCTGAAGTTCGTCCTCAAGTAAGAACGGGCTCTCAGCACCTGCCCAGCAAAACCCCGGGATTTCAGTCCCGGGGTTCTTTTATGGGTCAAGCCACCACCCCGTCCGACCCGATCATGGGATGGGCGCGCCCATGAATTTCATGCTTGACGGCTCAAAGGTCAGACTGACAAACCCGTCGTCCGGGGACACCCTTTGTGCCGTCGTGCGCCGCCAGATCGGCGCGCAGATCGTCGTCGACGTCGGCGACCGGGCAAAGACGTTCCTCGGCCACGTCGAAGTCGAGTGCTTCAACGACCACGAGCACGTCTGGTTTGACGGACTGGCCATCGCCACCTTGTCGACCTTCATGGTCGTCCGGCCGACATCGCCCTCCAAGGCCTTGCCGCGCAAGCACCCGCTCTTGCTCTTGGAGACGCCGCTCCCGACGGAGATGCAGTCGTCGGGCCGGTCGAGCTCGGTCAAAGTCGTCGCGGTGGCCGAGCGCGCCCTCGCCATCGAAGCCTACGAGACGATCGACATGGAGTCCGACGTGGAACTTGTCGTGTCATGGCGCGGCGACACGATCCGCCTGACCGTCGTCCTGGAAGCCCAGACGGTCGAAGAGTTCTCGGTGGAGGCCGTCGCCTCGGTCCGAGGGATGTCCAGGGTGAGCCGTGCCGTCTGGACACGGCTCATCCACGAGGCGTCGGAACCCAAACTTCACGTCGAGCCCGCGCCTCCGACCTCGCGCATCAAGCGCAGTCAGTCGGCGTAGTAGACCCCGTCGAGGGCGCTCCACATCGCGGCGCACACCACGGTACAGGCCGACTTCGCCCGGGCGAAGTCCTCGTCCGACATCGCGGCCATCTTTTCGCGCAACATCTCCGGCTCCGCAAAGTCGGCCGCATGGATGCGGAAGTACTCCCGTCCCTTGTCGGTGATCTCGGGATAGTGGGCGACGAGACCGGAAAGCTTCGCCTCCGAAGTCTTGGGTTGTTGGGCCTCAAAGGCGTAGAGGGCGCCGAGGGCCTCAGCCGGCTGGCTGAAGTAGCGCGTCGCGGCGTTGACAAGGACGTCGGTCTGGGGCCGGCGGCTCTCCGCCGTCAAGCCGAGTTCGTAGCGGAAGTCCCCCCACAGGACCTCGTGCTCCCGCTCTTCCTCGGCGACAGAAGCCTCGCCGATAGTCTGCCAACCCTGGGCGATGGTGCCGATGAACCGGCCGTATTCGCCCGCGTAGTCTTGCAGTTTCGAACTCGGAAGGGTGCCAGCGACCCACTCTTGGTAGAACGGGTGGTTGTTGATGTCGAATTGGGCAACGATAGCGTCAATCTCAGTGATGCGGCCATTCATCACGGACTACGATACCGGGACCCGCCTGGCCAGGTGTCGGTGGGGCCCGGAAGGACAGGGTCGGCAAAGCAGGTGACAAAAGGAAACGGCCCAAACCATTCGGTTTGGGCCGTCAGAACTTGGAACGAAGAAGCGACTAGCGCTTCATGCGGCGCTTCAGCAACGCCGCCGCACCGAGACCGAGGACGGCCATGCTGGCCGGCTCGGGGACGGCCGTGACGGTGATGTCAAAGAACTCGTTGTCCGAAGCCCTGACGCCATTTCGCGTGGCGTCAAATGTCGCCTCAGCAAACGGGCTTGAACCATTACTGTTAAGGTCGTACAGGCCAGGCGTGTCCGTCGACTGAACCTGGAAGCTGAAGAGATTGCCGGTGTAGTTGGAATCAACCACGGCAGCAGACACGTAGGCCAAGAAGCCAGCGTCGAAGCTGTCAAAGGTCAAGAACGTCGAACCGTTGCCGGGCCACTCGACCGACAACCCTGCCGGGGTAAAACCACCGGTCAGCGTCACGGTGCCCGCGAACGTCACGAGCACATAGCCGGAGCCAGGGGCGGCGACCGTTTGGCTGGGGTTCGTGATGTTAAAGTTGACGACGGCGTTGGCCGATGCGGCGAAGGCAAACAAACCAGCAAGAATAAGAGTCCTCTTCATAGTCATCTCCAATCTCCTCGTAACATTACCATGCGAATTGCGCGAGGGGGTGACCATGGGACAAATCCCGGCATTATTACGGGTCATGATTTTGCCTCCGTCAAAGCTCGTTGTCGTCCACCGAACCCAGGGCCGATGACTTCTGGTACTCGGTGACGCGCCCCTCGAAGAAGTTCTGCTCCTTCTTGATGTCCATCAGTTCGGCGAGCCAAGGGAGCGAGTTCTGGACGCCCGGGTTCAGGGCGGGCAACCCGCAACCCTCAAGCCGACGGTCGGCGATGTAGTCGATGTACTGCTTGAACTCTTCCGCCGACAGGCCGACGCCGGTCACGGGCAGGCAGTCGTCGATGAACGCCTTTTCCAGGGCGACCGCTTCCTTCATCAGGTCGACCAGCTCGCCGCGGAACTCCGGTGTCCAGATCTGGGGGTTCTCCTCGACCAACTCCATCATGAGCTGGCGGAAGAGCTCGATGTGGTTTGACTCGTCCCTGAGTGTGTAGCGGAACATTTGGCCGATCCCCGGGAACTTGCCCTGGCGGTACAGCGAGAGCACCATGCCAAAAAGTCCGTAGAACTGGGTGCCCTCCATGCATTGGCCGAAGACAAACATGTTCTTGGCGAGGAGCTTGACGTTCTCGTCCGACGACATGTCCAGGTCACGGCGCATGCCTTGGCTGGTGCGGGTGACGAACTCGTTCTTCTTGCGGATCGTCTCGATGTCCTCGAACATCGCCTCGCACTCGTGCGGGTTGATGCCCAGCGACGAGATCATGTACAGCAGAGAGTCGGCGTGGATGTTCTCCTCGTGGGCGTGCCGGCCCAACACCAACTTCAACTCCGAAGCCGTCACCAACTCCCGGACGACGTGGATGATGTTGTCGCCGACAATCCCTTCGGCGGCGCTGAAGTAGCCCACCGCCATGCGGATGATCCAGCGGTCGATCTCCTTGAGGGCGGTCTCGCTACGCCACTGCTCGATGTCCTTCTGCATCGGGATGTCTTCCGGCTCCCAATGGTTGGCCTTCATCGTGCGGTAAAGGGTGTACGCCCACTGGTACTTGAGCGGCAGGAGGTTGAAGGTCATCGTCTCCCGGCCGTTCACCACCCGTTTACCCGCCTGCGCCTCGTGCGCTTTGTCCATGTCGAGGACGTATGTCCGGTCGCCAAACGTGTAGTTCATCGTGCTCATTTCTTTAGTCCACTCGTGGATTTCAAATGGTAGACATAAATCTACTATATAGCCCCACCGCCCGTCAAGGGGGAAAGTGGCTGGTGGCGCGAGATTACATCCGCGGTCCCCGCCACCGGACGGAAATGGGCCAGGTCCCTTTGGACCGTCGAGACTCAGTCGTCCAGGGTGGCGCCGTAGGCGTCCGGACTCAGCAAGGACGCGACTTCGGCGGGGTCGCTGACCCGGACCTTCACCATCCAGCCGCCGCCGTAGGGGTCCGTGTTGACCAGCTCGCTCTGGGCGTTCAGGCTCTGGTTCACCTCGACGACTTCGCCGGCCACTGGGGCGTAGAGGTCGCTGACGGTCTTGACGCTCTCCACACTGCCGAACGTCTCGTCGGTGGCGAGGGCCCGGCCCGGGGTGGGCAGGTCGACGTAGACCACGTCGCCAAGCTCGGACTGGGCATGGTCGGTGATCCCGATGGTGGCGGTGTCGCCCTCCAGGCGCACCCACTCGTGGGACTTCGTGTACTTCAGGTCGGCAGGGACGTTCACGGTGGCAAGATTACCAGTCGGCTACACTCGGCGGCACATGCGGGTGGCCTTTGTGACCCTGTTCCCCGAAATGGTCCGCCAGGCCCTCGGACACAGCATCATGGCCCGGGCCGAGGCCGCCGGGCACGTGCGGTTCGAGACCGCCAACCCCCGCGACTTCACTACCGACAAGCACCGCACCGTCGACGACAGCAGCTATGGCGGCGGGCCCGGGATGGTCATGAAGCCCCAGCCGGTGGCGGACGCCCTTGCCAGCCTGTGCCCCGCGCCCGGGGCCGCCGTCGTGCTCACCGACCCGGCCGGCGAACTCTTTACCCAGTCCCACGCCGAGGCCCTCTCCCGGTGTCAAGAAGTCGTTTTGATTTGTGGCCACTATGAGGGGGTCGACGAGAGGGTGCGGGACAAGCTGGCCACCCACTGCCTGACCATCGGTGACTTCGTGTTGACCGGTGGCGAGCTCCCGGCCCTCGTGATCGCCGACGCGGTTGTCCGGCTCCGCGAGGGCGTCCTGGGCGACCCTGAGAGCCATCGTGACGACAGCCACAGTTCGGGAGGGTTGCTGGGGTTTCCCCTCTATACCAAGCCGGCCACTTGGGAAGGGCTCGACGTGCCGCCTGTCCTGACGTCCGGAGACCATGGTGCGGTGGCCCGTTGGCGGCGTCGAGAGCAGTTGCGCCGGACGAGGGAACACCGGCCGGACCTCTTCGCCAAAGCAGACCTACATCCTGGCGACATCGATCTGTTATAATCCGTGCTCCGTGAGAGTTTCGGCGGGCGTCGCTGGCCATCTGGCCCGCGCCAACCGACAACCGCGATAGAGGTTTTCCAGAGCCATGTCCAAACAGGCCATTCTTGATAGCGTCGCCCAGCCGTACTTGAAGAGCGACTTGCCGGAGATCCGCCCGGGCGACACCGTCCGCGCCCATGTGAAGGTCCGCGAAGCGGGCAAAGAGCGCATTCAGGTTTTCGAGGGCCTCGTGATCGCCGAGCGGCATGGTGGAGTGTCGCAAAACATCACCGTCCGCAAGATGAGCAACGGAGTCGGCGTCGAGCGCACGTTCCCCCTTCATTCGCCGAACGTGGCCAAGTTCGAAGTGTTGCGCCACGGTAAGGTCCGCCGCGCCAAGCTCTATTACCTCCGCGACAAGGTCGGCAAGGCCGCCCGCATCGAAGAAAAGCGCTAAAGGGCACCTGTGTTTCCCTTCTGGACCCTGGTCGCGCAAGCGCACGGTGAACAAGGGGCGATCTACTGGATCGACCGTCTGGCCCGCGCGCCGATCAGCAAGATTCTGGTCTTCGCCGCCGTCGGCACCATCGTCCGGTTGTTGCTCTACAAGACGGTGATGGACACGCCGCAGCACAAGCGGTTCGGGTTCTATAAGTTCGCCCAAGGTGTCAACGAGTTTGCCGACGCGTTGGTCTATTCCGCCGTCGTCGTGTTCATGCTCGTGCGCCCGTTCGGCATCCAGACCTTCGTCATCCCGTCGGGGTCGATGATCGACACGCTCCGTTTGAGCGACTACATCGTCGCCAACAAGTGGGTCTACCGCGTCAGCGAACCGCAATACGGCGACATCGTCGTCTTCAAGCCACCCCAGGAGGGACTCGTCCCCCCCGCCACGTCGGAAGAGACAGACTACATCAAGCGCCTGATCGGTCGGCCCGGGGACTTGATCGAGTACAAGAACAAGGTCCTTTACCGGAACGGCGTCGCCCTGACCGAGCCGTACGTGGACTACACCTACTCCGACCCCGGCACGGAATACACCTCGCAGGCCATGACCCACGTCTTGCCAAAGGAAGACTGGGACGGAGTCCAGCTCGCCGACTTCAAGATCGTCATGTTCGACGGCAAGCCTTGGCCTGTGCAGACCTACGGTGACTACACCAACACGCCAAGTCCCGAGTTTGCCCCGATGAAGCAGCCGGTCTCGACGGCGCCGGCCTACCGCGCCGAGGACGCCGACCTCCAGAAGAAGCTTCATGACGCGCCGCCGGCGAAGATCCCCGAAGGCTATTACCTCTTCATGGGCGACAACCGGAACGGCAGCTACGACGGCCGAGCCTGGGGCCTGGTGCCCAAGGACGCGATCGTCGGCAAGGCATGGTTCATCTGGATGCCGCTCAGCCGGTTCCGGTGGCTGGACGTCCGGCCCCAGTACCCGGACATGGCGAAGAAGTAAGCCTCAGCCCTTCAGGTAGGCGTCGGGCACGACCGCTCGGACGACTTGCGGCTCGGGCACGCGGAAGGGCACCAAGGTCGAGACCCCTGGTTCCTGCATCGTCACGCCAAACCACACGTCGGCCGCCTCGATGGTCACCGGGTTATGGGTGATGAGGATGAACTGGGTGTCTCCGCCAAAGTCGCGCATGAGTTGGATGTAACGCTCCACGTTGCGGCCGTCGAGCGGGGCGTCCACCTCGTCCAGCACGACGAGCGGCGACGGCTTGACGCTCAGCAAGGCGAACAGGAACGCCAAAGCAGAAAGGGCGCGTTCACCACCGCTCAGCAGTTCTAGCCGCTGACGCCGCTTGCCCGGGACGGTCACGCTGATCTCGACGCCGGAGTCCAAGATGTTTTCGGTCTCGCTCAGTTCGAGTGTCGCTTCGCCGCCCCCGAACACCGTCGTGAAGGTCCGGCCAAAGGCGTCGCGGATCTTGTCGAACGTCGCCATGAACCGCTCGCGGGTCATGCGGTCCAGTTCCCTGACACTGCCATGGAGTTCCTCCATGCCACCCTCGATGTCGTCCACTTGGCCACGGAGCTCGTCATGCCGTTCGGTCAGTCGCTCAAAGGCTTCGATGGCGCCCAGGTTGACCTCGCCCATGTCCTTGATCTCCCGGCGGAGCCGGGCGACCAACGCGGCGGCGTCTTCGGGCAGTTCTTTCGTCTGGGCCGCGGCGGCCTCCTCTGGCCCCACGCCGTACTCCTCGAACAACCGCTGGACCACGGACGCCCGTTTGCTGTCGGCCCGGGCCCGCGAGAGTTCGGCGCGATGCATCGTCTCGGCCAGTCCGTCCACCGCCTTTTGGGCGTCCCTGGCCTTCTGGCGCAGACGGTTGGCCTCGTCCAAAGAGGCCGTCCGCTGATCGACGGTGGCGACGACTTGGCCACGGGTCTCGTCAACGTGGGCGCTGTGCTTGGCGACCTCGGCCTCGGCCAAGGCGATCGCCTCGCGCTGCCTCTCACGCTCGGGCTCCAAGTTCGCGGTGCGGCGTGCCCGGTGCTCTTCGGCCTCGTTCAGGTGCTGCAACCGCCGCTCCGCCTCTTGGCACCGTCGCGCCGACTGGGCGGAGCGGGACTCGGCCTCGGCCAGTCGCTCGGAGGCCGTCTCAACGTCGCTCGACTTGGCAGCCAGCTGCCTCAACACGGCGTCGCGGGCTGATTCCACCGCGGCGATGTCCTCGGCGGCGGGCAACTCGGCCTCAAGCGCCTGGAGCTGCTTCAGCTCTTCGTTCAGCTTGTCTTGGCTCCGGACGGTGGCCTGGAGTTCGTGGCGCAGGTTCAGCCACCACGACTTGGCCTCCTCCTTCTCCTTGGCCCGCGAGGCGGCCAGGTCGCGGGCTTCCCGGGCCGACTCTTCGGCCACGGCCCGGGCTTCGGCCCGCCGGGCCTTGGCCCTATCCATCTTGGCGACGTCCGACTGGAGGGCGCTGAGTTGGTGTTCCAGTTCGGCGAGTTCTGCCTTGCGCTGGACCATGCCGGTGGAGTGGCGCACGTTGGTGCCGCCGGTGACGGCACCGCTCCCATGGACCACCTCGCCGTCCATCGTCACCATCCTCGACCACCCCGAGGTGCGGGCGAGTCGGAGGGCGTCGTCAAGCTCCTCGACGACGACCACGCGGCCGAGGAGGCTGTCCACCACTGGGCGGAACCGGGCCTCGCACCGGACGAGCTCGCTGGCCAACCCGACGACTCCCCTTTCGTTCAGCAAGCGCCGGAGCTCCGGCGACGGGGTCGAGGGCCGCATGAGGTTCACCGGCTGGAACGTCGCCCGGCCCAGCCGCCCCTCCTTCAGGATCTGGATCGCCTCTTTTGCCGCACGGTCGTCCGGGACGACCAAGTCGTTGACCGCGTTACCCAGCGCGGTGTCCAAAGCGAGGGCGAGGTCGGGGTCGACCTCGACGACGGTGCCGACGGGGGCGTAGACGTCGGGGAGCATCCCCTGGGCGACGGCGGCCATGACGGCCCGCGCCCCTTGGGCCAGACCTTCGTGGCCGAGCACGGTGGCCTCGAGGCCCCGGCGGCGACCGTCGAGGGTGGCGGTCTCGGCGAGCAACTGGCGTGTCCGGGCAGCCTCTTGCTCCTCCTCCCGCCGTGACTGTGCCAAGGTCGCCTCGGCCTGCTTGATGAGTGCCTCCGCCTCGGCGACGAATCGCTCCTGGGCATCGAGGGCGGCCTGCGCCTCGGCCACCGCTTGCTCCAAGTCGGGCAGGGTGGCCACGATGCCTTGGAGTTCGACCTTGATATGCTTGACCCGGTCTTCGCGGTGGGCCAGCTCGACTTCGATCTTTTGCCGCTCCTGGTGGCGGCGGCGGGCTTCTTCCAGGGCCTTGTCAGCCTGCGCCAAGGATAAACTCAACGCTTGGGCCTCGTCGTCCACGCCCGCCAGTTCGGCCTGGAGCGCGGCAAAGGCGGCAGCCTCGGCCTCCGCCTCGGACTGGGCCGTCGCCCACTCTTCACGGGCTTGGGCGAGACGGGCGGCGGCATGGGCCGACTCCTCGCCCAGGGTGCCTTCCAATTCGTCGAGGCTCTCCAGCCGGTGCTGGGCGACATGTAGGGCCGATTGGGCGTTGGCCAAGTTCACGCTGGCCCGTGTCTGCGACTCGCGGAGGAGCTCCAAGCGTTGTTCAAGCTTCTGGGCAAGCTCGTCAGCGGCTATTGCCTCGGCCTCGGCCTTCTCGATCTCAGCGGAAGCGTCGAGGCTTAACTTGTGGGTACCGGTCAGCCGCTCCTCCAGTTCGGCGATCTCCGATTCCAACTGGGCGTGTTCTCGGGCGAGGAGACCGCATTCGACCTGGCGCAACGACTGGACGGCGGCTTTGTAGCTCCGTGCGGTCTCCGCCTCGGCCTCAAGGGGCGCCCGCTGCCGCTCGATCTCGTTCAGGACGTCGTGGACGCGGGCGAGGTGTTGCTTGGCGCCCTCCAGTCGCCGCACCGACTCCAGACGTCGGGCGCGGTACCGCTGGACCCCCGCCGCCTCGTCGATCCAGGCGCGCCGCTGACCCGCACTGGCGGCCAGGGCCTGGTCGATCTCGCTTTGCCCCACGATCGCGTAGCCGGCCCGGCCCAAACCAGAGTCGGCGAGGAGGTCGGCGACGTCTTTGAGCCGGCACGGCCGACGGTTGATCGAGTACTCGCTTTCACCGGCGCGGTTGAGCTTGCGGCTCACCTGGACTTCCGCGGTCTCGATCGGCAGGGCGCCGTCCTCGTTGTCAAAGGTCAATGAGACCTCGGCGTACCCCAAGGGCTTGCGACGCACGCTCCCGCTGAAAATGACCTCCTGGCTCGTCTGGGCGCGCAATTGCCGGGCGTTCGTCTCGCCCAAGCCCCACAGGATCGAGTCCACGATGTTGGACTTGCCGCATCCGTTCGGGCCGACGACGGCGATGATCTTTCCGTCGAGGGAGATGTCGGTCTTGTCGGCAAACGTTTTGAAGCCGAAGATCTTGACGCGCTTGAGCTTCATCCGAGTCTGGCCACCACGCCGGCGGGCATGGCTTGTCGGAGATCAAGACGAGCCCGCCCTGGTGGCCGCACCTTCGTCTTTTCCACACGGCCCGTCGGAGACCAAGACGCCAGCAGGGCCACGGAGCCTAGTGTAAAGTTGGGCGATGCGTTCCCTCCGCGCTTTGCCGACGTTGGCGTCGGCCCTCGCCGCCGTCGCGTGCGCCCAGACCCCGTTGGCGACGAACCACCAGCCGCCCGTCGTGCTCCACAAGGGAGACCGGCTCGCCGTCATCGGCGACTCGATCACGGAACAGAAGCTCTACTCCCGGTTCATCGAGGAGTACCTGACCCTTTGCCGCCCCGACCTTGGAGTCGAAGTCAGGCAGTTGGGTTGGAGCGGCGAGACGGCCACGGGGTTTGCCAACCGGATGCAGCAAGACTGCCTGCAGTTCAGGCCGACCGTAGCGACGACCTGCTACGGCATGAACGACCACGGCTACCGCAAGTACGAGAAGTCGATCGGCGACCTGTACCGCACAAAGATGAGTCAGATCCTTGACGCCTTTGCGAAGGCGGGGGTGCGGGTCGTCGTGGGCTCGCCGGGCATTGTGGGCAAAAAGCCGGGCTGGGTGAAGGGAGGAGGCAGCATCGAAGACATGAACGACGGCCTCGCCCACCTGCACAACATCGGTCTTGAACTGGCGATGAAGCGCAAGCTGGGCTTCGCCGAGGTCTACCAGGCCATGGTCACGCTCCGCGACAAGGCGAAGGCGGTGTACGGCGACAAGCTGGAGGCGTCCGGGGCCGACGGCGTCCATCCCGGGGCGGCCGGGCACCTCGCCATGGCCTACGCCTTTCTGAAGGCCCTCGGCATGGGCCAGACCGACTTGGCCCGCTACACCATTGACCTGTCGACGAAAACATTCACCGCCACCGCCGGGCACCGCCTTACCGGTCGCGACGGGGACACGTACAAGATCCGGAGCACCCAGTACCCGTTCGTCCTGCGCGACGACAACAACCCGACCAACTCGTCCTTGGCGGCGGCCCGGTTCATCCCCTGGAACCAAGACCTCAACCGGTTCATCCTCGTGGTCACGGGCGGCCACGCGGCCCGGTACAAGGTCACCTGGGGGAGCCAGAGCAAGACGTATGCCCGGGCCACCTTGGCCAGGGGCATCAACTTAGCCGCCGAGTTCCCGACGAACCCCTTCAGTGACGCGTTCAACACGTGCGGCAAGGCGATCGGAGAGAAGCAAGCCTACGAGACCAAGCAGATCAAGAGCATCTTCCGCCAGCCCGACTTCAAGACCAATGAGGCAGCGGTGGTGAAACGGACGGAGATCACCCGCGAGGCCTACATCGAGCGGGTGCAATCCCTACGGGTGCCCGTCGAACACACCCTGAAGGTCACCCCGGCCTAGCCTGGGCGGCCAGCGACCAGCCGCTCGCGGACGGCGCGGATCCAGGCGATCCGCGCCTCCGTTTCTTTCACCGCGCCCATCGTGGCCAGTTCGCCGAAGTAGTCGCCGATCTCGACGTGCTCGCCCACGAGGTGCTCGACCCTTTCCAACAGCCCGACGAGTTCAGCTTCGGCATAGTCGAGGAACGCCAGCCTCTCCGCTTCGTCCAGTGTCTCCAAAAAGTACATTCGCGAGCGGAGGAGGTCGAGGTTGGTCGACACCTGGTCGGCGGTGAACGGCGGCCGCACCCACCGGGTGAGTTCCTCGACGCCGGCCGGCGCAAGGCGGTACTTGCGGCCCTCGTTGTGGAGGAGACCGGCCTGGGTCAGTCGGGTCATGAGCGGATAGATCGACCCGGCCTTGCTTCGGAACGCCAGGTTCTGCGAGGAAGCGAATTCCATGACGACGGCATGGGCCCGGCACGGCTGGAGTTTGAGCAAGACCCCAAGGACCGTATGCTCCAGCGAGGTCAAATCACGGCCCAGTCCCACGGCTTGATTATGGCGGGGTTCAGGTCCAGAAATTGAGGTGCCGGCCCGCGATGTGCGATCATGGGTTCAATGGTGCTGTCCAGTCTGCTCCTTGTCCTCACGACCACGGTCTTTGCCACCGGGGACGGCGGGTTCGCCCAAATCCGGATACCTAGCCTCTTGCAGACCACCAAGGGCACCCTGCTTGCCTTCGCCGAGGGACGGGACGGCACCGCCACCGACCAACAAGGCAACATGATCATCCTGAGGCGGAGCCGCGACCAAGGCCGTTCGTGGGAAAAGCTCCAGGTCCTCGCCGCCCCGGCCGGCGGCGCCTACAACAACCCTTGTGTCGTCCAGGACCGGAAGTCAGGACGGGTCGTCCTCATGTTCCAGCACTACCCGGCGGGCCACGGCGAGGCAGACGGCGCCCTGAAAACAGGGTTCAGCGGCCCGGCCGTGGTCACGAGTTGGATGATGTCGAGCAACGACGACGGAGTGACCTGGACACCACCGCGTGACATCACCGCCCAGGTCAAGCGGCCGACCGTCGCGACGACCCTCGCCAGCGGTCCGGGGACGGGCATCCAACTGACCAAGGGGAGGCACGCGGGACGGCTGGTCATGCCGTTCAACCAGGGCCCCTTCTACCGCTGGCAGATTTACGCCGCGTACAGCGACGACGGCGGCATGACCTGGCGGACGGGGGCCGACGCCCCGGGGGCCATGCTCATGGTCGACGGCAAGGAACGGAGCCAGGTCAACGAGGCGCAGTGCGTCGAACTGGGCGACGGTTCGGTGCTCATGGTCAGTCGGCAGTTCGCCGGGCCCAAGACCCGCCGGGCGGCAGTCAGCCACGACGGCGGACAAACCTGGTCGCCGGTGCATGAGCTTCCCCAACTCACCGACCCCAGTTGTATGGGGAGCGTGGTCCGGTTTGGGGGCAAGTTGCTCTACTCAGGCCCCGACGCCAAGGACCGCCGGAACGGCACCGTGTGGACGAGCACGGACGACGGCAAGACCTGGCCGACCAAGCGCGTCATCGAACCCGGCGAGTTTGCGTACTCCGTCCTCGCCGACCTGGGCCACGGCAAGCTGGGCTGCCTGTACGAAACGGACGGTTACAAGCGGATTGTCTTTGTCGTGCTCGACGGCTTCTGACCGGTCGACCGCGTCCACACCTCGTCAAGAAGCGACTCAAGACCGGGGTCGACTCGATGCAGGTCGGACCGGTTGAAAGGATAAAAGTCGTTCCGGGCAAAAAACGCCTCCGTGCCCTCGGCAAAGTACTCTTGGGCGTTCGTCATGGCGTAGGCCCGCTCGTGGGTCACCGGTCTTCCCGACCCGTTCCACCGCTCGACGTCATCGTAGGCGCGGCTGTCCTTGGCCTTGGTGTACGCGGCAATGACCCGGGGGTTGTCAAAGCCCAAGACCCGGTCGTGGTAGGCATGGGCCAGTTCGTGCAGGAGAAAGACCGGCATCCGGTCGATCTCCTCCTTCAGTATCCGCATGTTGGTGACTTCGACCCCCTTGGCCATCTCCGGGTCTCGTCCATGCTCGCGCAACCAGCCGGCGTCCGGGTGGTACTCCGCCCGCGGCGGCGTGCCGGGATACTCCGGCGAGACATAGACCGTCACCCGGCGCAACTCCTTGAGGGCAGTGGCGGGGACGAGTTTGGCGACCGTCTGCAACTGCGACCTCACCAGCTTGAGCTTGCCCTCGGTCTCCTCCTTGGCCGCACCGAGGAGTTCAGACCGCACCTTGACCGTCCAGCCTTCCATGTGGCGGACTTCGTACGTCCACGGCCGGGCAAGCAACAGGACAGCGACGGCGAGCATGCCGTCAGTCTACGCGGATAGACTCGGCCCCATGGTCCTTCTCTCCGGCCTCGTCGCGATCAGTCTGTTGAGCCCGGCACCCAGCGACCTCTCAGACCGGTTGCGGGTGCGTGGCATGACCGACCTTGGCGCGTACTCTCTCCTGACTGAATTGACGACAAAGGTCGGCGGGCGCATGAGTGGCTCGGCGAACGCCGCCAAGGCGGTCGCCTGGGGGCAAGCGACGATGACCAGGCTGGGGTTCCAGAACGTGCACCTTGTGCCGTGCATGGTGCCCCACTGGGTGCGGGGCGACGTCGAGTCATGCGTCGCGCGCACGCGGACCGGCCGCATGGACCTCAAAGTCTGCGCGTTGGGGACCAGCCCGGGCACCCCGGCCGCGGGAGTGACGGCAGAAGTCGTCGAGGTCCGGTCGCTGGATGAGGTCGTCCGCCTTGGCGACAAGCTCAAGGGCAAGATCGTCTTCTACAACCGTCCGTTCCGGCCAGAGTTGATCGACGGCCAGTACGGTGACGCGGGGGACCAGAGGTTCCAGGGCCCCGCCACGGCGGCCAAGGTCGGGGCGGTCGCCACCTTGGTCAGGTCCTTGACCCAGTTCGTCGACGACTACCCGCACACGGGGACCACCCGTGACCCTAAGATCCCATGCGCCGCCCTCAGCACACTCGCCTCCGACCGCCTCAGTGCCGCGCTCCGGAAGGGGCCTGTCAAGGTCACCCTGAAGCTGAGTTGCAAGAACCTTCCTGACGTCCCTTCGGCCAGCGTCGTCGGTGAGGTCACGGGCTCCGAGTCGCCCGACGACGTGGTCGTCATGGGCGGGCACCTGGACAGTTGGGACCTCGCCACTGGGGCCCATGACGACGGGGCTGGAGTGTGCCAGGCCATCGAGGCCCTGCGCGTCATCAAGGCTTGTGGGCTCAAGCCCAAGCGCACGGTGCGCGTCGTCCTCTTTATGGACGAGGAGATCGGCGGCCGGGGGGCGGAAGCCTACTTTGAGGCGGCGAAGGCGGGCGGGCAACGGCACTTGGCCGGTATCGAGTCCGACTCGGGCGGTTTCAACCCCCGGTCGTTCAGCACCGACTTTGCCGACCGTTCCAAATTGGAAACATGGCTTGAGGACCTCCGTCCGTTCGGGATCGAGAGGCTGGAGGCAGGCGGCGGAGGAGCCGACGTCGCTCCCCTGGCCAAAATCGGTGCGACCCAGTTCGGCCTGTCGCCCGACATCCAGCGCTACTTCGACTACCACCACTCAGCCAAGGACACCCTCGACAAGGTCCACCCGCGCGAGCTCGAGATGGGGGCCCTGGCGATGGCCGCGCTGGCGTGGAGGATCAGCGAAGACGGACTGCCGCGCTAAGCACGGCTACTCCTCGACGCCGCGCCACAGCTCCCAGACGTGCTTTTGTTCCCACTCGTCGGTAGGATCTTCCCCGGCCGCGGCCAAGCCCAGGCGCACCAGACCGATGTGCCAGCCCTCGTGCCATAGCATGTGCTGGAGAAAGAGGACGGGGTGGTCGTAGGGGCCGAGCGGGCCGTCTCCGGCCGCTAACGCGGTGGTGAAGGTGTCGCGCACCGCCTGGGCGCTCACGGTGAGTTGCGTCCGGATCGTCCCGAGGTCGTCGACCGCCACCCAATCTTCACCGTCCTGCCGGATAACGTCGCCCAGTTTCGCTTGCTCGACCTTGTTGGTCTGGCCGAGCCACCAGTATCGCGTCTCGTGAATGTGGCACAGCTGCATGTCCAGCTCCCAAGTGTCCTTTGTCGGCCTCACCTTGCGGTTCCGCTCGTTGACCAGCGTCGCCATGCTTTCGACGATCCGCGCCTGCCTGTCCCACGACTCCAAAAGGGCTTCGACAACTTTCATGGGCGCAGTTTGACCAAGACAACTGTCTACTGTCAAGGTTTGCTGTTTGACCCCAAGGTCCCGCCGCACGTCGGACTCCCGAATTCGTCTTACAGACCATGGCATGAGGCCATATCGCATATCTCGCCACATGATCTTTGTCTACTGAACATCTAGACGGTGATATGACTTATTTCCTTCGCTGAGTGCTACCGGGAGCGGAAGGTATCTTGTCCTCGCCATTGGGGCACGGCGACGCCGCGTCCTCGGTGGGGGAAGTCCGGTGCAAATCCGGCGCTGTGCCGCAACGGTGACGGGGTGACCCGAAGCCCGAATGCCCACCCTTTGGCTTCGAGAACCAACAAGATGGAACGAGCATTCACCCTTGTCGAACTCCTTGTCGTCGTCGCGATCATCGCGGTCTTGGCGGCGGTCCTGTTCCCAGTCTTCGCGACGGCCAAGGTTGCCGCCAAGAAAACCCAGTCCCTCACCCAACTGCGTCAGACCACGTTGGCCTGGTCGCTCTACAACGACGACTACGACGGCACGGTCATGCGCGCCCTCACCACGGCACCCGGCAAGGTCGTCTATTGGTGGGGCAGTTTCGACGGCACCGAATTGCGACCCGAAGAAGGGCTCCTCTACCCCTACATGCGGGAGAACCGGGTCTTTGTCGACCCGACGTTCCCGGTCGGGTTCCGCTCCGCGATCGGCCTGACGGGCTACGGCTACAACTACGCCTACCTCTCGCCCAGTGAGTACGTCGCTCGGGACTATCATGAGGTGCCCGTCCCGGTTGCGGAAAGCCGGGTGGAACGCCCCGCCGAGACCCTGGTCTTTGCAAGCGCGGCCCGGATCAACAACTGGGACTTCCCCACCCCGAAGCTTGAGGGCAACACCTTCATCGACCCGCCGTCCTACAACTTCCCCAGCGTCCATGGCCGGGCCAACCGCCAGGCGGTCGTGTCCTGGGCCGACGGACACGCCACCACCCTTCGGCCTAGCCTGCGCACGGCAGACTTCGGATACGGCAATGAAGCCGCCCTCTTCGCCCAGGCGAACCTTGGCGACGCGATCAAAGCCGGTTGCCCGGTGGGTTCGGCCTGCCAGGACTACTACTACTCGCTGGCCAAGGACTGAATCAGTCGCCTGCGGGACGGCACGACGGCCGTCCCGCAGGTAGCATCGGGCCATGGCAGGGGAAGCAGCGCGGATTCCGCGAAGGACGCTTTTGAAGATGGCAGGGGTGGGCGCGGCCGGTGCGCTCGGTGTCCAAAAGGTGGTCGCGGGTCCGTTCACCGAGGACGACTTTCAGCAGCTCGTCCCCGTCGACAAGAAGCTCTCGCCCGAGTGGGTCAAGTCGCTCTATCTGCGCGGCAAACCCACTGAAACGTCCGGCAAGGCCCTCCAGCACATCGCCATGCCGGTCGGCGGCGTCTGTTGCGGGCTGGTCTACCTGTCTGGTGACGGCCGGGTCGGCCATTGGGACGTCTTCAACACGAACCGTTTCGGCGTCCGCGCCGGGGTGACCGCCTACAAAGGCCAACAGATCAACTCGGGCGGCGGCAGCGCCTACCTGGACGCCCTCCCCGTGGAGAAGCCGTTCGACTTCGGTTTCGAACTCCACGTCGGCGACAAGAAGCGCGAAATGGACGCGACGGGCTGGTCCGACGTCCAATTCCGTGGCCAGTACCCGGTCGGCCTCGTCCGGTTCAAAGACCCCTCCACCACCCTGGAGGCCCGGCTTGAGGCGTTTTCCCCGTTCATCCCCCTGGACTTCGACAACTCTTCGTACCCGCTGGTCTTCCTGGCCTATACGCTGACCAACAAGGGTAAGGAGCCCGTCACCGCGACCCTGACCGGGAGGTTGGAGCATGCGGTCGGCCGGGAGTCGATCAAGGACGGCTCCAGCAAGCCGGTGACCACGACGGCGTCAGACGGTCTCCAGCACGGCGTCGAGGCGGTCCCCCAGAAGACGTTCTACCGCTCCGAGGTCCTTGTTGAGGACTGGGAGCGGGACACCTACGCGCCCTGGACCGTCGAAGGCACCGCTTTCGGCAAGGGCCCGGTCGCCCGCAAGGACATTGTCCCGTACCAAGGCAACGTGGGCGGGCCAGGGGGGCACGTCGTCAACACCCACTCCAGCGCCCCGGCCAACGACGTCGTCGCCCGAGACCAGCACGTCGGCAAGCTGACCGGCCCCGCGTTCAAGATCGTCCGCAAGTACCTCCACTTTTGGATCGGGGGCGGCAACCACCCGGGCAAGGAATGCCTCAACCTCATTGTCGACGGCAAGGTCGTCCTGTCTCAGACCGGGTTCGACTCCAACCGGATGCGCCCGATGGCCTTCGACATCAGCGCCCACGAGGGCAAGACCGCCCATATCGAGATCATCGACCAGGAGACCGGCGGGTGGGGGCAGATCGGCATTGGACGCATCTGGCAGTCCGACGTCCCCAACGACGCCCCACCGCTGGCGGACCGTCCGGACACGGGCACCATGGCTCTCCTCGCCTTGGGCCACGCCGCCGTCACGCCCACGACCGTCTCCCAGACCGTCGACCTTGCCCCGGGCGAGAGTGCCACCGTCGAGTTTGTCGTCGCTTGGCACTTGCCCAATATCCAGATCGGGGTCCCCGACGACGCGACCAAACGCCACTATGCCAAGCGGTTCAACGACGCCTTGGCCGTGGCCCGTCACTTCCGGTCGCACCGTGACTTCCTTGTCGACACGACCCGCAATTGGCGGGACACCTGGTACGGGCCCGACGACGGCCCCGGTCTGCCCCATTGGTTCATGGAGCGCACGATCATCAACGCCTCCACCCTGGCCACCTCGGTCTGTAGCCGGTTTGGCTCCGGCCGGTTTTATGGGTTCGAGGGCGTCGGGTGTTGTCCCGGCACCTGCGGGCACGTGTGGCAGTACGCCCATTCGGTCGCCCGGCTGTTCCCCGAGATCGAGCGGGACACCCGCGAAAGGGTCGACCTCGGCGTGGCCCTCAACGACGGCGGCGGCATCGGCTTCCGGGCCGAGTTCGACATGAACGCCGCCATCGACGGTCAGGGCGGGACGGTCTGCCGCATCCTCCGCGAGCACCAGATGTCGCCGGACGACACCTTCCTCCGAAGGAACTGGGCCGACGTCAAGCGGGTCGTCCAGTTCCTCATGAAGATGGACGACGGCGAAGGGATCATCGAGGGCGAGCAGATGAACACGCTCGACGCTGCCTGGTACGGGCAGATATCCTGGATCACGTCGGAGTATCTGGCCGCCCTCGGCGCCGCCGAGACAATGGCGGGGGCGGTCGGTGACGAGGCCTTTGCCAAGGAGTGCCGCGACCGCCTGGCCAAGGGGCAGAAGAGTTTCCGCAGCCTCTTCAACGGCGAGTACTTCATCCAAAAGCCCGACCCCAAGCGGCCGGACGCGTTGGGATACTACGAGGGATGCCATGTGGACCAAGTCTTCGGCGGTAGCTGGGGCCACCAGGTCGGCCTGGGCGAAGTCCTGCCTCCGGCGGAGACCAAACAGGCGCTCCAGTCCATTTGGAAGTACAACTTCTCGCCCGACGTCGGCCCATGGCGCGACAAGATGAAGGCGGGGCGGTGGTACGCGGTCGCGGGGGACGCCGGGTTGATCATGACGACCAACCCCAAGAACGTGGAGAACCCATACCGCGACCCCAAGGGCACGTTCCTGTTCTATTTCAACGAGTGCTGGACGGGCCAGGAGCACCAGGTGGCCTCCCACATGATCGCCAACGACATGGTGGAGGAGGGCCTCGCCATCACCCGCGCGGTCCACGACCGGCACGACGCCAGTAAGCGGAACCCATACAATGAGATCGAGTGCAGCGACCATTACGCCCGGGCGATGGCGTCGCACGGTTCCTTTGTCTCTCTCACCGGGTTTAAGTACGACGGCCCTTCCGGCAAGCTTTCGTTCGGCCTCAAGGCGCCGTTCAGCGACGATGACTACCGGTTCCCGTTTGTCTGCGCCGAAGGCTGGGGGGTCTTCTCCAAGGTCGGCAACGTGATGCGGCTGGAAGTCAAGCACGGACGGTTGCGCCTCACCGAACTCCGCGTACCCGGCCGGGTGACCGAAGTCCAGGCCAGTGAGTCGGCGACCGTCGTGCCGGGGGCGCCGAAGAGCACCGTCACGTTCTCGGACGAGCTGGTCCTCAAGGCGGGGCAGGCCATGGTGTTGACGACGGCCTGAGGCGAGGCCCGCGTATGCCCTGGCCGGTCACGATCTTCGCCGACGAGTGCGCCGCCGACTATGCGGCCCAGGCCGCCTTTGTCCGCGAAGCCGGCCTTGACGGCCTTGACCTGAGGAACGCCAACGGGCGCAATGTCGCCGACCTGACCGCCGCGGACGTGGGGGAGGTCCTGCGCGAGGGGGTCACCGTCCGCGCGGTCGGGAGCCCGGTCAACAAGGTCCCGCTCGACCCGGTGTACTTTGACGCCGAGATGGACAAGCTCGAGCGGTCGGTCGCGGTGGCCAGGATGGTCGGTGCCCGGCACGTCCGGATATTTTCCCCCGAACCCCAGGGCGCGGAGGACGACGAACAGACCTGGGCCGCCGTCCAAGCCTGGCTCGAACCCATGGTCAAGCTAGCTGGAGAAGCAGGTGTCGTGCTCCTGCATGAGAACGACGCCCGGTTTTACGGCTATTGTCCCGACCAGAGCCGACGGCTGATGGAACGGTTCTCCGGACCCCACTTGCGGATGGCGTTCGACTTCGCCAACACCGTCCTGACCGGACACCGCCCCTGGGACCACTGGTTCCCTTGGTGCCTTCCCTACCTCGACACCCTGCACATCAAGGACGCGGTCGAGGCCACCCAGACGGTGGTCCCGGCCGGTGAGGGGGAGGGCCAGATCGAGCAGACCCTCCGGTGGCTGAAAGACCAAGGCTGGCAAGGCACCTTGACTCTTGAGCCCCACCTGGCCCGGGCGGGCCGCATGAGCGGGTTCAGCGGCCCGGAGTTGTGCCGGACCGCGGTGGACGCGCTTCGTGCCATCCTGGGACGGATCTGATGGCAGACAACTTGCGATTCGGCGTGGTCGGTTGTGGGGCGATCCACGGGAACCACTGCGACTCCCTTACCCGAGCGAACGGTGCGACCCTGGCGGCGGTGTGCGACGTCGACCCCGGCCGGGCGCGGGCGGCGGCAGAACGCTACGGCTGCGCCGCGGTCACGTCCTTGGACGACCTTTGGCCTTTGGTGGACGCCGTGACGGTCTGCGTGCCCAGCGGCGACCATGCCAACGTCGGGGTAGAAGCGGCCCGGCATGGCAAGCATGTCCTTACCGAAAAACCGGTGGACATCAGTTTGGCCGGCGCGACCCGGCTCGTCGAAGCATGCGAAGCGGCCGGGGTCAAGCATGGCTGCGTCAGCCAACACCGCTTCGCCCAGGACATCCGGCGCCTCCGCGACTTTGCCTCGGGAGGCGGTCTGGGCAAGCTGATCCAGGGCGACGCCTCGATCAAGTGGTACCGGACGCAGGCCTACTACGACTCGGGGGACTGGCGCGGCACCTGGGCACTCGACGGGGGCGGGTGCCTGATGAACCAGGGAGTCCACTACGTCGACATGCTTCAGTGGGTGATGGGCGGCGTGAAATCGGTCCAAGCGCAGGTGCGCACCGCGGCCCACCGGATCGAGGTCGAAGACATCGCCACCGCCCTTCTGGAGTATGACAACGGCGCGGTCGGCGTCCTTGTCGGGTCCACGTCGGCGTACCCGGGGATGTCGGAGCGGCTGGAGGTGCATGGCACCGGAGGCACCGTCTTGATCGAGGCCGACAAGATCAAGGCATGGGAAACCGTCGACGTGGGAGGCGAGACCGGACCCTATGGCCGTGGCATCGCCCAGCAACCGGTCCCGAACCTCGGCACCCTGGGAGACGATGGCCTAGCGTCGGAGGAAGATCCCAGCGCGACCTGGGGTGAACAGCACTTCCTACAGATCCAAGACTTTGTCGACGCTGTCCGCGAGGACCGCAAGCCGTTTGTCGATTGCCGCGACGCGATGGAGCCCCTGAAGGTGGTCCTCGCCGTCTATGAGAGTGCCCGGAAGGACGGGGCCCGGGTCAAGACCTCCGACGTGTCATGAAGGTCGGAGCCCAACTCTATACGCTTCGTGACCACGTCAAGACCCGCGACGGCTTCCTCGACGTCCTCGACCGAGTCGCCGCGATGGGTTTCGACGGAGTGCAGTGCTCGGCGGTCGGGGCGTTCGACGTCGACCTCTCGCCCGTCGAGGCGGGACGAGCGATGGCGGAGCGGGGCCTCGCCTGTGCGGCGACCCACCGGCCCTGGGACAGACTCCGCGACGACACCGAGGCAGAGGTGAGCTTTCACCAAGCCCTGGGCTGCAACTACACCGCGACGGGAGCACCGCCCGACGAAGTGCGGACCGCCGGCCCGGCAGGCTACCGCGAGTTTCTGAAGGAGTTTCGGACTGTCCACGACCGCTTGGCGCAGTCCGGGACCACCTTGGGCTATCACAACCACGCCCTGGAGTTTGAGCGGTTCGCCGACGGCCGTCCCTGGGACACCCTCGTCCAAGCGGACTGGCTGCCCATCGAACTGGACACCTACTGGGTGCATGCGGCCGGGGCGTCGGTGGTGCCGGAGACCGAGCGACTGCGGGGGCGCTTGCCTGTCGTCCATGTCAAGGACATGGCCCCCTTCGGCTGGAAGGTCACTTACGCGCCGGTGGGCGAGGGCAACCTGGACTGGGA